>NZ_JBEXTV010000068.1:0-40525 GCF_040628835.1 Streptomyces sp. NPDC006134
CTTTCCAGGTTCCCGCTCTCGCGTTTCCCTTTCCGGCGCTTCCGACTCTATCAGATCCTTTCGGGCCTGATTCCCAGTCAGAGGGGGTTGTCTTCCCGGCCCTTGGGCCGTTCCGACGTCTCAAACCTTAGCGGATCTTCTCGGCGATTCCCAATCGGGTCGTTCGAACCGATCGGAGCGTCGAGCCCCTGTCCGGAATTGAATTCGAGCATGTCGAAAACGTCCCGGCGGGGAGGTCGTGCTGGTGGTTTGAGTGCCGCTTTCAGCGGCGGGAGGTGCTGCCGCAGAACCGTTACGGCTCCGTGGCAACCCGAGGAACCTTACGGATCAGGCAGAGGGGTGTCAAGCAACCCTGTCAAGATCTTTTAATCCAGGTCGCTGAGCCGGCCGCCGGCGTCCGGCTGGGCGTGCTCCACCCTGCGCAGGAGACGGGTGAGGACCTCGCCGAGGGCCGTCCGCTCCTCCGGGGACAGGTCCTGGAGGAGGTCCTCCTCGAAGACCGTGGCGAGGCGCATGGCCTCGAGCCACTTCTCCCGGCCCTCCTGGGTCAGCTCGACGATGACGCGGACGCGGTTGGACTCGTCGCGCTCCCGGGTGACCAGGCCCTCGGTGACCATGCGGTCGATGCGGTGGGTCATGGCGGCGGGGGTCAGGCCGAGCCGCTTGGCGAGGTCGCCGGGGCCCATGCGGTAGGGGGCGCCGGAGAGGACGAGCGCCTTCAGGACCTCCCACTCGGCGTTGCTGATGCCGAGGGCGGCGGTCTGGCGGCCGTAGGCGACGTTCATCCGGCGGTTCAGGCGGGAGAGCGCCGAAACGATCTTCTCGACCTGGGGGTCGAGATCCTGGAACTCGCGCTGGTAGGCGGCGATCTGTTCTTCGAGTGTCGGCTCGCTGACGCCGGAGGTGTCGCCCATGGGCGCAGTATCGCACGTGACGCCTTTGCCTTGAAGTCCTTCACTGTGTACTCTTTAGCTTCGAACTTTAGGTTCTAATACTTCAGGCTTCACTCCTCGGCACGCGGAGAGTGCGGGGAGTACGGAGAGAACAGAGAGAGGTGAACGTGACCAGGGCGATGGGCGCAGCGATGCGCCGGATTCACGTGGGCAACGCACTCAGCGCGTTCGGGCTCGGCTTCACCGTCCCCTACCTGTACGTCTATGTGGCGCAGGTGCGGGGACTGGGTTCTGTCACGGCGGGTCTCGTGCTCGCCGTCTTCGCCGTGGCCGCGCTGATCGTGCTGCCGTTCGCCGGGCGGGCCATCGTCCGGCGGGGCCCGCTGCCGGTGCTGCTCGCCGCCCTGGCCACCGCCGCGGTCGGAGCGCTGAGCCTGGGGCTGGCGGGCAGCGCCGCCGCCGTCCTGCTGTCGGCCGCCGCGCTGGGCGCGGGGCAGGCCGTGATGCAGCCGGCGCTCGCGACGATGATCGTGGACTGCTCGTCGACGGAGACGCGGTCGCGGGCGTTCGCGATGCAGTTCTTCCTGCAGAACCTCGGTCTCGGTGTCGGCGGGCTCATCGGCGGACACCTGGTCGACACGTCGAGCGCGTCGTCGTTCACGCTGCTGTTCGCGATCGAGGCGGCGATGTTCCTGCTGCTGGTCGTGGTGATGGCGACGGTGCGGATGCCGCGTGCGCCGCGGGTCGAGCAGGCGCCGGGGCAGTCGGGCAAGGGCGGCTGGAGGCAGCTGCTGGGCAACCGGGCCATGGTGCAGCTGTGCGTGCTGGGCTTCGTGCTGTTCTTCGCCTGCTACGGGCAGTTCGAGTCGGGGCTGAGCGCGTACGGGACCGAGGCCGCCGGGATCTCGACGTCCGCGCTGGGGACCGCGCTGGCGGCGAACACGCTGATGATCGTGGTCGCGCAGTTCGCGGTGCTGAAGTTCGTGGAGCGGCGGAAGCGGTCGCGGGTGATCGCCGCCGTGGGGCTGATCTGGGCCGTGGCGTGGGCCGTGGCCGGGTACGCCGGGCTGGGGCACGGCAGCCAGGCCATGGCGACGGCCGCGTTCATCTCGACGTACGCGCTGTTCGGGCTGGGGGAGGCGATGCTGTCGCCGACGCTGGCGCCGCTGGTGGCCGATCTGGCGCCGACCGGGATGGCCGGGCAGTACAACTCCGCCTTCGCCCTGGTGAAGCAGCTCGCGCTGGCGATCGGGCCGGCGGTGGGCGGCCCGCTGGGGGCCTCGCTGCACGCGCCGTACATCGTGGCGTTCCTGCTGTTCTCGCTGGCGATCACGGTGCTGGCGCTGCGGCTGGGGCGCCGGCTCACCCTGGCGCAGGACCAGCCGTGGGCGGCGCGCAGCCGGGTGGTGTCGCGGGGCGGCGGGCCGGCCGTCGAGACGGTGCGCGCGGACGCGTAGCCCGGCGTCCGGCCGCGGCCGTCAGCGGTTCGGCAGGACGAACTCGCACCACACCGCCTTTCCCCCGCCCGGGGTGCGGCGGCAGCCCCAGTTCGAGGCGATCGTCGCGACGATGGCGATGCCGCGGCCGGACTCGTCGCCGGGTTCGGCGCGGCGGCGGCGGGGCAGGTGGTCGTCGCCGTCGGTCACCTCGACGATCAGGCGGCGGTCGGTGCGGCGCAGACGCAGGCGCATGGGGGGTGTGCCGTGCTGGAGGGAGTTGGCGACCAGTTCGCTGGCGGCCAGGACGCCCAGGTCGTGCAGGTCCGTGGGGAAGCGCCAGCTGGTGAGGACGCCGGAGGCGAAGGCACGCGCGCGGGGGGCCGCTTCCACGCCGCCGAGCAGTTCCAGGGCCGCGTTGCGGAACAGCTCGCCCTCCGGGCCGGTGCGGGCCGGGTGCTGGAGGACCAGGACGGCCACGTCGTCGTCGTGGTCCGCGGTGACGCCGGCCGAGCGGACCAGACGGTCGCAGACGACCTGGGGGGAGCCGGTGGCGCCGGCCAGGGCGCGTTCCAGGGCGGCGATGCCCTCGTCCAGGTCCTCGTTGCGGCGCTCCACCAGGCCGTCGGTGTAGAGGACGGCCGTGGAGCCGGGGGTGAGGGGGACCGAGCCGGAGGTGTGCATCCAGCCGCCGGTGCCCAGCGGCGGGCCGGTGGGTTCGTCGGCGCGCTGGACGGTGCCGCCCTCGTCGCGGACCAGGATGGGCAGGTGGCCGGCGGAGGCGTACACCAGGCTGCCCTCGTTCGGGTCGTGGATGGCGTACACGCACGTGGCGATCTGGTTGGCGTCGATCTCCATGGCCAGGCCGTCGAGGAGCTGGAGGATCTCGTGCGGGGGGAGGTCGAGGCGGGCGTAGGCCCGCACCGCCGTGCGGAGCTGGCCCATGACGGCCGCCGCGCGGACGCCCCGGCCCATGACGTCGCCGATGACGAGGGCGGTGCGCCCGCCGCCGAGGGTGATCACGTCGTACCAGTCGCCGCCGACCGCGGCCTCCGTGCCGCCGGGGTGGTAGGTCGCGGCGATGCGCAGGTCGTCCGGCTGTTCGAGCTTCTGGGGGAGGAGGGAGCGCTGGAGGGTGACGGCCGTCTCGCGCTGGCGGCGCTCGCTCGCGCGCAGGCGTGCGGCGGCCTCGGCGTGGTCGGTGACGTCGGTGGCGAAGACGAGCACGCCGCCGGTGTCGCCCTCGGTGACCGGGGTGCAGGTGAAGGTGTAGGAGCGGCCGTCGGGGGCCTTGCGGGACTTGAGCGTACGGGGCCGGCCGCTGCGCTGGACCTGGTCGAGCAGCGGGAACAGGCCGAGCTCGGCCAGTTCGAGGAGGGCTTCGCGGGCCGGTTCGCCCAGGGGGCGGGTGCCGAAGGCCGCGGTGTAGGCGTCGTTGACGTAGGCGATGCGGTGGTCGGGGCCGTGGAGGAGGGCGACGAGAGCCGGGACCTGGTCGAGGACCTCGCGCGCCGGCAGGTCGTCGACGGCCGGTACGGGGGATGCGGGGGGTGCGGGGGGTGGCTCGTCGGCCGGCTGTTCGGTGCGGGCGGTGGGCACGGAGCCTTCTCCCGGCCGGCCCGGGGAGACCGTCGTACCGGTCCCGTCCGTGGCGGGGCGCCGCGTTCCGGGGAATCGGGCGCCCCAGCGCGTGAAGTTCGTGAAGTTCGTGAGGTTCACGAATCCTTGCCTCGTGTAGTCGTCGTCGGCCGGCACCGGAACCGGCCGGGGCCCCGGGGGGCCGCGGGGGATGAGCGGCGGCCCGCCCGCGGTGCCGGCCCAGTCTGGCAGTGGGCAGGCCGGGCCGGCGTCATCCGTCAGACGCCGGGCCGGCCGGAGGAGTTCCTGGCTCCGGTCAGGACGACCCCTTCGGGTTGCGCGGGGGTTCCCCAGGAGACTTTCCCCCGGCCGCGCGTTCGAACTCCGCTCGGGGATGTTCGAGCGAACCCAGGGAGACGATCTCGCGCGCGAAGAGGCCGGACAGGGCCCATTCGGCCAGGACGCGCGCCTTGCGGTTGGCGGTGGGCATGCGGCTGAGGTGGTAGGCGCGGTGCAGCAGCCACGCGGGGTAGCCCTTCAGGTCGCGCCCGCGCACGTGGGCGACGCCCCGGTGGAGGCCGAGGGAGGCGACGGAGCCCGCGTGCCGGTGGGCGTACGTCGTCAGGGGTTCGCCGCGCAGGGCGTGCGCGATGTTGTCGCCGAGGACCCTGGCCTGCCGTACGGCGTGTTGCGCGTCGGGCGCGCACTCGGCTCCGGGGGCGGGTGCGGTGACGTCCGGTACGGCGGCAGCGTCACCGGCCGCCCACGCGTGCGGAGTGCCCTCGACGCTCAGCTGGGGGGTGCATTTCAGCCGTCCGCGCGGGGTGCGGGGCAGGTCGGTGGCGGCGAGGAGCGGATGGGGTCGGACGCCGGCCGTCCAGACGACCGTACGAGTGGGGAAGCGGGTGCCGTCGTCGAGGACGGCGACGCGGTCCGCGCAGGACTCCAGGCGGGTCCTCAGGCGTACGTCGACGTTGCGGCGGCGCAGTTCGGCGACCGTGTGGCGGGCCAGTTCCCCGCCGGCCTCGGGCAGGACCCGGTCCGACGCCTCGACGAGCACCCATCTCATGTCCTCGCGGGTGAGGTTGTGGTAGGAGCGCGCGGCGTGGCGGGCCATGTCCTCCAGTTCGCCGAGGGCCTCCACGCCCGCGTAGCCACCGCCGACGAAGACGAAGGTGAGGGCGGCGTCGCGCACCGCGGGGTCGCGGGTGGAGGAAGCGATGTCCAGCTGCTCGATGACGTGGTTGCGCAGGCCGATGGCCTCCTCGACGGTCCGGAAGCCGATGCCGTGCTCGGCCAGGCCCGGGACGGGCAGGGTGCGCGCGACGGATCCCGGGGCGAGGACGAGTTCGTCGTACGTCAGCCGCCGGGCGCCCGTGCCCTCCTCCTCGGTGGCGGGGGTGGTGACGGTGGCCGTGCGGGCCGCGTGGTCGATGGCCGTGGCCTCGCCGATGAGGACGCGGCACCGGCCGAGGACGCGGCGCAGCGGTACGACGACGTGGCGCGGGGAGAGCGAGCCGGCGGCGGCCTCGGGCAGGAACGGCTGGTACGTCATATAGGGGTCGGGCGTGACGACGGTGATCTCGGCCCGGCCGCGCCGCAGTTCGCCTTTCAGCTTCCGCTGGAGTCGCAGAGCCGTGTACATCCCGACGTAGCCGCCGCCGACAACGAGAATGCGCGCGCGTTCCTTCACCCTCCCATGACGCACCCGACGCTTGTGTTTGTCCACAGGCCCGGCGATTTGTATGACTGGAGGGGGAGAAGACTCGACGACGGCCGAGTTGCCGTGTTGTGCGTCTGCCGCGCAGGTCAGGGTGTGTGCGCCGGGGAGCGGAGGGCGGCGCGTGCGGAGGGCGCGCGGTCCGTACTCCGATCGGAGGGCACTCCGTGCGGAACCTGCCCCTTCTGAATTGACTCCCGCTCAACTATGTTCGTGTCGACGGGGTGTGGGGGGATGCGCGCTCATTCGGGTCCGCGACGGGCGGGGCCGGCAGCCGGGCCCGTTCCGCACGCTCCGGCTTTCATGGCGGGGAGAGTCTCCGGGGGGAGACGTCATTACCGGGGGATTGTCTATGCATGTTCAGGACTCTCATGGGGCGACCGGACGGCCGGGAGCGGCCAGGCAGCCGGCGGCGTCCGTATCGTCCGTGCCGTCCGTGCCGTCCATGGCATCCGTGTCGTCCATGGCGTCCGCGTCGTCCGCGGGCGGCGGGCGCGACGGGGGCGCCGGGCGCGACGGGGGCGCCGGGCGCGGGGACGCGGTGCGCACGACGCCGCTGCGCGTGGACGCGCAGCGCAATCTGGAGCACGTGCTGCGGGCGGCGCGCGAGGTCTTCGGTGAGCTGGGGTACGGGGCGCCGATGGAGGACGTGGCGCGCCGGGCACGGGTCGGTGTCGGCACGGTGTACCGGCGCTTCCCCAGCAAGGACGTCCTGGTGCGGCGGATCGCCGAGGAGGAGACCTCCCGGCTGACCGACCAGGCGCGGGCGGCGCTCGGCCAGGAGGACGAGCCGTGGTCGGCGCTCTCGCGCTTCCTGCGCACCTCGGTGGCGTCGGGCGCCGGGCGGCTGCTGCCGCCGCAGGTGCTGCGGGTGGGGGTGCCGGACGAGTCCGGCGCCGACGCCGTGCTCGGGGAACCCCGGGTGCCGCAGCAGCGGATGCAGCCGGGCACCGGTGAGCTGCGGCTGGTGTCCGGGGAACGGGCGGCCGGGTCCGGGGAACGGGCGGTCGGCGCCGGGCCCGGTGCCACGGGCGCGGTGGACGACGCCGGAGCGGCGGCGCTGCTGGAGGTCGTGGGCCAGCTGGTGGAGCGGGCGCGTGCGGCGGGTGAGCTGCGGCCGGACGTGTCCGTGTCGGACGTCCTGCTGGTGATAGCGACGGCGGCGCCCTCCCTGCCGGACACGGCCCAGCGGGCGGCGGCGTCGGCACGGCTGCTGGACATCCTGCTGGACGGGTTGCGGTCGCGGCCGGCGTGAGGAGGAAGGCGCTCGCCGGGTGGTGAGGAGGGCGGCCCCCGTCGCGGTGATGAGGGGGGCAGCTCTGTCGCGGCGATGAGGAGGGCAGCTCTGTCGCGGCGATGAGGAGGGCAGCTCTGTCGCGGCGATGAGGAGGGCAGTCCTGTCGCGGCGATGAGGAGGGCAGTCCTGTCGCGGTGGTCCCGGAGACGTGCCGGGTGAGTGTTCCCCCGCCGGATGGCCGTCAGTACCGCCGCGGGGGAAGTCCCCTCGGACGAGTGATTGTCCTTGCTCCAGGAGCGTGACCGGAAGCCTCCGTGACACGCTGGCCCGATGTCCGGGGCAGATCGGTCAGGCGGTGGGGGCTTTCCGCGATGAGCGTGGGCGAGCGGGACGGGGCACTCGGTGACGGCGACGCGGAGGCCGGCGGACCGGCGCGACGTGCCGGGCGTGCCGGGCGTGCCGGGCGTGCGGACAGCGTCCTGCCGCCGCCGCGCGAACTGCCGCCCTCCGACGCCGAGCTGATCGGCCGGATGCGCGCAGGCGACGACACCGCGTACGAGGAGCTGTACCGGCGGCACGCGGAGGCGGTGCGCCGGTACGCCCGCACCTGCTGCCGGGACGCCCACACCGCGGACGACCTCGCCGCCGAGGTCTTCGCCCGCATGCTCCAGGCGGTGCGCGGCGGCTCCGGCCCCGAACACGCCGTACGGGCGTACCTGCTCACCAGCGTCCGGCGTGTCGCCGCGGGGTGGACGCGGTCGGCCAGGCGCGAGCAACTGGTCGAGGACTTCGCGGTGTTCGCCGCGCAGGCCGACCGGCTCGCCGAGACGCCGGACGGCACGCTGGAGCCGGGGGCGGACGTGCGGGCGATGCACGAGGCCGAGCAGTCCCTGGCGATGCGGGCGTTCCGGTCGCTGCCGGAGCGGTGGCAGGCCGTGCTGTGGCACACCGAGGTCGAGGACGAGTCGCCGAGCGAGGTGGCCGCGCTCTTCGGGCTGGACGCCGGCGGGGCCCGCGCGCTCGCCGGCCGGGCCCGCGAGGGGCTGAAGCAGGCCTACCTCCAGGCCCACGTCAGCAGTGTCCTCAGCGGTGACGAGGAGTGCGCCCGCCACGCCGACCGGCTCGGCGCCTACGCCCGCGGCCGGCTGCGCACCCGGGCGGAACGGGGGCTGCGCAAGCATCTGGAGGAGTGCGCCAGGTGCCGGCTGGCCGCCGGCCAGATCCAGGAGGTCGCCGACGGCATCCCCGCCGTCGTACCGGTCGCGGTCATCGGCTGGTTCGGTGCCGCCGGGTACGCCAAGGCGGCCGGGATCGTGGCCGGGAGCGCGGGCGCGGCCGGTGCCGGTGCCGCCGGGGCGGCCACGGCGGGCGGCGGCGCATCCGGCGGAGCGGCGACCTCCGAAGGACTGGGGGCTCCGGTGAAGGCCGGTATCGCGACCGGCCTGGTCGCCGTGGGGGTCGCGGCGGCGGTGGTGTTCGCGCTGGCCGGCAACGACACCCCGGCCGAGCGGCGGACGGAGGCCGTTCCACGCCCGTCCTCCCCGGTGACCCAGCCCCGGGAGGAGCCGCCCGCGCCCCCTCGTCCGCCCGCGCCCTCTCGATCTCCCGCCCCCGAGCCACCGGTGAGCGCACCGGCCCCCACCCCGACGCCGACTCCGAAGCCACGGCTGCCCCGGACACCCACGCCGAGCCTCACCCCCATACCCACCCCCACCCCCACTCCCGCACCGAGCCTCACTCCCACCCCCTCCCCCACACCACCCCCCGCCACCCCGGTCACCTACCCGTGGAGCGAGCTGTCGTACGACACCGCCGGTGACGGCGGCGGGCCCGAGATGCGGCACGGCGAGAGCGGCTGGGTGTGGCAGCGGTCCGGCATGTCGATCGCGGGCCGGCGGTACGCCCACGGCGTTACCGTGCGCGGCAGCTCCTCCGTCACCATCGACCTCAACCGCCCCTGCTCCGCCTATAACGCGCTGGCCGGCGTCGACGACCTGACGCCGAAGCCGGTCAAGGTCCACCTCTCCGTCCACGCCGACGGGGTACGGCTGTGGAGTTCCGGGATGGTCAAGGGAGGCGACCCGGCGGTCCCCGTCCACGTGGACCTCACGGGACGCACGTCCGTGCGTCTGGTCGTCGAGCCGCACGGCCCTGCCGACGATCTCGCGCTCGTGGACTGGGCGGAGTCGGGGTTCACCTGCGGCTAGGGAGCTTCTGACGGATCTCCGTGGAAGAAGGAGCGGCGTTCGGTGCGTGCTCTCGGCGTGCGGGGCGGAGCCGCCGCCAAGCTCCGGGCCGTCGACCCGATGTGTGCGTGCTCTCGGCGTGCGGGGCGGAGGGTCATGTGGCGGAGCCACCTGGTCCTCCGCCCCGTGCGGCGAGTGGGGGCGCCCCTCTGGGGGAGCGCGCCGGGCGTCGCGACGCCACGAAGATCCGTCAGGAGCCCTCTAGGTGTGCTGTCCGGGGAGCTCGCGCAGGACGTCGTCCACGGTGAACGCGGCGCCCCGGGCGTGCTCGGCCGTGTACCGCCCGGCGCCGAGGGCGGCACGGGCCGCGGCCTCCGCCCGTCCGGCCTGTGTGCGCTCCGGCAGAGGACGGGGATGCCCACCGCGCCACCGGTCGCCGGCGCCGAGCAGCCGTGCCGCGCCCGGGAAATCGCCCAGGTCGGCCAGCAGGCCCGCCGCCGTGTCCACGAGCGCGGCCGTGACCGTGTCGGCGCACCGCTTCTCCACGGCCGTGGAGAGGGTGCGGGCCAGCTTCACCAGGGCCGGCCCCGGGCCCGACTCGCCCGCCGTCACCAGCACGTCGACCAGCTCCGTCATCACCAGGAACTGCGGCGGCGGCGTACCGCGCTCGGCCTGTACGCGTGCCTCCTCGTACAGACGGCGCGCCCGGGCGGTGTCCTGGCCGTCCAGCGCGAGCTGGGCCCGCAGCAGCAGGACGAACGTCTTGGCGTCCGCCACGCCGTACCGGTCGGCGGCGGCGTCGGCCTCGTCCAGGGCCTTCAGGGCGCCCGGGCGGTCTCCCGCGCGGTAGGCGATCTCGGCGAGCCGGGCGATCAGGAACGGCGTCTCGGCGTACGCGCCCACCTCGTAGGCGAGCCGCAGCCCCTCCTCGTACTCGCTCTCGGCCTCCGCGAAGCGGCTGCGGGCCATGGCGGCCTCGCCGGCCGCGCTGCAGACCTGGGCGCGCAGCCAGCGGTCTCCGGTGCGGCGGCCGAGCACCCGCAGCTCCGCCAGGTCGTCGTCGACGCCCGTCAGGCCGCCCGGCGAGTCGACCGTCATGTGCGTACGGAACAGCAGGCTGACGGCGATCTCCCAGTCCCCGCCGTGGGTACGGCAGGTGGCGACGGCGGCGTCCAGGTCCCGCCGGACGTCGACCGTGCCGTCCGCGTCGGCCAGGAGGGAATCGGTCAGCGGCCAGACGAGGCCCGGGACACGGGCCGCCTGAGGGCCGCCTCGCACGAAGTGGTCCCGCAGGCGGGTGACGTACCGGGCCATCCGTTCGTCCAGCGGCCCGCCCATCGGTTCGGTCTCGGCCTTGAAGAACACGTGCAGCATCCGGAGGTTCATGCGCAGGGGGTGCAGCGGGTGCCCCGTCTCTCCGTCCGCGGTGGCGAGGAAGGTGTCCACCGGGTCGTCGGCGCCGCCGGGGAGCGGGCGGCCGGCGGCGGCGTCCAGGGTGACGCCCAGGCGCAGGACGCGGTCGATCCAGCCGATGCCCTCGTGGCGGTAGTTGCGCAGCCACCAGAACCAGCCCATCGCCAGCGCGATGGCGCCGGCTTCCGGCTCGTCGCCCGCCGCCAGGGCGCGGTCGAGTCCTGCCCGGATGTTGTCGAGCTCGGTCTCCAGGCGGGAGATCCAGGGCAGTTGCCCGGCGGAGCGCAGTCGCGGGTCGGCCTCCTCGGCGAGCGCGCGCACCCACGCGCGGTGCCGCCGCTCGGCCGCGGCACGCAGTCCGGGCACCTCCGCCGCGCGCTCGCCGGCGTACTCGTGGATCGTCTCCAGCATGCGGTAGCGCATCCCCGCGCCGCCGTCCCCCGGGCCGGGGGAGGCGACGACCAGGGACTTGTCGACCAGCGCGCCGAGGGTCTCGGCCACGGGCCCGCTGCACACGGCCTCCGCCGCGGCGAGCTCCCAGCCGCCGGCGAACACCGACGCCTCCCGCAGCACCGTCCGCTCCTGCTCGTCGAGCAGTTCCCAGGACCAGTCGACGACCGCGCGCAGCGTCTGCTGGCGGGGCAGGGCCGTGCGGCTGCCGGAGGTGAGCAGCCGGAAGCGGTCGTCGAGCCGGTCGGCGATCTGGCGGGGTGTCAGCAGGCGCAGCCGGGCCGCCGCCAGCTCGATGGCGAGCGGCAGCCCGTCGAGCCGTCGGCAGATCTCCGCCACCGCCTCCCGGTCGCGCAGCACCGCGTCGGCGTCGGGCCGGACGGCGGACGCGCGCTCGGCGAAGAGGTGGTGCGCCTGGTCGGGGGACAAGGGCTCGACCGGCCGCACGACCTCGCCGGGAACGCCCAGCGGCTCACGGCTCGTGGCGAGGATCGTGAGCCCCGGACAGCGGGTCAGCAGGGTCTCGGCGAGGTGGGCGACCGCGCCGACGACATGTTCGCAGTTGTCGAGGACCAGGAGCAGGCTGCGCGAGGCGCAGTGCTCGACGAGCAGGGCGACCGGGTCGTCCTGCGGCATGCCCAGGTCGCCGGCGAGCAGCACGGTCTCCCGCAGACCGAGCGCGCTGACCACCGCGCCGGGCACCGCCTCGGGCCGGTCGAGCGGGGCCAGCTCGACCAGCCACGCCTGCGGGAGCCCGGCGGCGGCCTCCTCGGCGAGACGGGTCTTGCCGGACCCGCCCGGTCCGGTGAGCGTGACCAGCCGGGCCCCGCGCACATCGGAGCGGATGTCCGCCAGCTCCCGTTCCCGCCCGACGAAGGACGTCAGGCGGGGCCGGATGTTGCCCGCGCGTCCCGGCGCTCCCGCCCCGGGCTCCGCGGCGCCGAGCAGCTCGGCGTGGAGCGCCCGCAGCTGCGGCCCCGGGTCCGTACCCAGTTCCTCGGCGAGGACGCGCCGCGCCGCCTCGTAGGAGGCGAGGGCCTCGGCCGGGCGGCCGGCATCGCGCAGGGCGCGTACGAGGAGGGCGTGCAGAGGTTCGTCGTACGGGTGCGCGGCGGTCAGTTCCCGCAGCCGCGGTACGGCGTCCTGGGCGCGGCCGAGCCGCAGGTCGGCGTCGATACGGGCCCGGACCGCCTCCAGGTGCAGCGCCTCCGGGCGGGCGGCGGCACCGCGGTCGGGCAGGTCGGCCAGGGCCGGACCACGCCACAGGGCGAGGGCCTCGTCCAGCGTCCGGGCGGCCTCGGAGACGTCACCGGCGCCGAGAGCCGCGACGCCCTGCCGGACGAGCCGCTCGAAGACGAACAGGTCCACGTCGTCGTCTCGCGCCGCGAGGCGGTAACCGCCGGGTACGGAGACGACGGCGTCCCTGCCGACGGCCCTGCGGAGCCGGCCGACCAGGGCCTGGAGCGCGGCCGGGGCGTCCTGGGGCGGGTCGTCCGCCCAGACCTCGCCGATCAGGGTGCCGGGATCGGCGACGCGGCCGGGGCGCAGGGCGAGTGCGGTGAGCAGAGCGCGCAGGCGCGGACCACCGACGCCGACGACGTCGCCGCCCTCGTTCTCCGCCTGCGTGACGCCCAGGATTCTGTACCGCACCGGGTCATTGTCGCGGGTCGGCGTCACAGGGGCGCTTCCCGCACCCGCCAGCCCCTTGGTGGGGCGGAGCCGCAGTCGCGCGCGGCGGGAAGGGACGTGTCGGGGGGTGTCCGCCCGCAGCGGTTGGCGCGTCACCACGGGCGCCTTCCCAACCGACCGATTCCGCGCCGTTCCGGGGACGGACACCCCCCGGCGCGGCCCGGCCCACCCCCACCGGGAAGGCGCTACACGCACCCCCACCGAAACAGCACATGCGCCGCAGGCACCCCACCCAGCCGACGCAGCACCCCGCAGCCCCCGCCCAGCCAGCGCAGCACCCCGCAGCCCCCGCCCAGCCGGCGCAGCACACCACAGGCCCCCACCCAGCCGACGCAGCACCCCGCAGGCCCCCAGCCGGCGCAGCACCCCCGCCCACCGCCGGGGCCCCCGCCCACCGCCGGAGGCCCCCGCCCAGACCCCGAAGGCGAAACCTCACCCCCGCCGCACCACAGCTCCCGCCCCCAGCACCCCCCGCTGCGGCGCGATCCCCGCCGGCACCGCGCGCTGGCGGCCGGCCGTTCCCGTCCAGCAGGTGCCCCGCCGCGCGAGGAGGCGCCGGAGCCACAGCTCCAGGGAGACCAGGTCGGCCAGCCCGTCCAGCGGCAGCGGCTCTCCCGCCGCGGCTCCCCGCAGCGCCTTGCGCACCACCCTCGCCTCGACCAGCCCCGCCTCCGCGAGCAGCGGCGTCTCGAACAGCGCCAGCAAGGAGTCCGCGGCCACCCGCAGCCCCGTCCGCGCCGCCGCGGCCGCCACCGCCTGCGTCGGCGCTCCCCAGCCGGGCGGCAGTTCGCTCACCCCGGCGCCCTCCAGCACCGTACGCAGTATCGTCGCGCGCGCCCCCGGCTGTACCCGCAGCGCCTCCGGCAGGGCCCGGCAGGCGCGGACGACCTGGTTGTCGAGGAACGGCGCGTGCAGTCGCTGGAAGCGGATCTCGGCGGCCTGCTCCAGCACCCGTACCTGGGCCGCCTGCCGCGCCAGCGCCGCACGCGCCCGGAAGTCGCCCGGCCGCTGCCCCGGCCCCACCCCGGACCGCTGCGTCGCCGCCTGCAGGCGAACCGATACTTCGGCCAGCGCCTCCCCGGTCAGCCACCGCGCCGCGGGCCCGGGTCTTCCCCAGGTCAGCGCGGCGAGCGACGCCTCCACCGCACCACCACCGGCACCGTCCGGCCCGCCCCCGCCCCCACCCCCGGGGCGTCCGGCACGGCCGGAGCGGCCGGACCACCCGGCTCCGCCCCCCGGCTCCTCGAACCGCCTCCGCAGCAGCCGCTCGGCGAGATCCTCCAGCCCCGCCCGGTACGGCGTCCGCGCCAGCCGCCGCGCCGCGGCGTACACGCGTGCGGGGACCATCACCGAGCCCACCGAGCCGTCGGCCTTCGCCAGGGCGGCCACCGGCCGCACGACATGGCGCCGTTTGCGGTCCATCAGCAGGTCGGCCAGGCGCGCCGGATGCGCGTCCAGCACCTGCCGTGCGCCGTACCCCGTGAAGTGGTCCGCGCTCCCGGCCGCCAGCCGCGCCCGGTGCCGCGCCGCCGACACCAGGCACGGCGCGGGTTCGTCCGTCAGCGGCCCGTCCAGGTCGGCGTACGGCAGCGTCTCCTCGCCCCCGGCCACCACCACGTGGTGCAGCCGGGGGCTGGCGGCCAGCGCCCCCGCCCGCTCCAGTTCGGCCTCCCGTCCGCCGACGGCCAGGTCGTTGAACGTGACGGCCAGCAGCCGCTCGCCCGCCTCCGTGCCGCCGTGCCCCAGCACGGTCCCGGGCCTGCCGGGCAGCCCCGCCGCGAGCAGCGCCAGCGTGCCGGAGGCCGGTCCGCCCGACAGGTCCGCCCCGATCCCCGGAGCCGGCATCCCGCGCGCGGCGCGCCGGTCGGCGGGCCCCATCCCTGGCACGGGCCCGGGGTCGATGCCGTCCCCGGGGTACCCGGGAACGTGCCGGGGCGCGGCGAGCCGGGTCCGCACGGCCTCCACGAGTGCCTCCCGCACGCCGTCCACCGCGCTGTCGGGATCGGCCGGGGGCGCGGCCACCGCCAGGGAGGCGACCGGTTCGTACCCGGCGATCTCCCGGGCCCCGGCGCGCAGGATCAGCGCATGCCCCGGCGGAACGCGCTTCACGCCGTCGTACGGGGTGGCGTCGTCCAGCGCGGCCGGTACGTCGGGGGCGGCCAGCAGCGCGGCGAGGTACCCGAAGTCGAGGTTGGCCTCGACGAGGTCGGCCAGCGGCAGCGCGGCGGTCGCGTACGCCGTGCCGCCCGCCCAGGGGGTGTGGAACACGGGCCGCGCGCCGGCGAGGTCGCCGCACACCGTGATCCGCCGCCCCACCTGGACGACGGCCGTGTAACTGCCGGGCCAGGCGGTCAGATGGCGCAGTGCGCCCCCGCGCGCGGCGAACAGGGCGACGCGCAGCTGCTCGTCCGTCGCCCCGCAGATGCCGAGGACGGCGATCCGGGTCAGGGCGTCGGCCTGGACGACGCGCACCTCGTCGGGGCGCCAGTCGCCGACCGCCCACAGCGGGTCGGGGTCGCCCCACAGGAGCTGGGCGCCCACGGGCTGTACGGCCTCACCGTCGTACCCGGTGGTTCCCGCGGAGCCGGCCCCGGCGACGCCGGCGGCCCCCGCGGCGGTGCTGCTCCATCCCACCAACCACCGCATCGACGCCTCCACAGGCTGTGGACAACCAGTGCACCGTACGAACTGGTTCCCCATGCTGCCATGAAGGGCACGCGCCGGACGCCCGACGGAGCCGCTCGCGCTCCCGTGAATGCGCCCCCGCGGCTACCCCCGTGGGGCTCCGGGCGCCCTGCCGGGGCCCGGCAGCCACCTCCCGCCACCACATCCCTGCCGCGCCACCGCCGCACCCCCGTCACCCCCGTGCCGCGCCACCGCCGCACCCCCGTCACCCCCGTGCCGCGCCACCGCCGCACCCCCGCCGCCCCCGTGCCGCGCCACCACCCCACTCCCGCCGCCCCCGTGCCGCGCCACCACCCCACTCCCGCCGGACCCGTGCCACACCATCACCACGGCGTGAATGCGCCCCTTGAGCGCGCCCTTTCGTCACCTGGTGCGCCGCCAAGTGCCGTGGTAGACACGGCAATACCCCGGAACCCACCGGGTCTATTTTCGGCCAAATCGCAGACACGGAGCGGCAGGGGAGCGACAAGAGAGCGGCATTCGAACACGCTCCGTACACGCTTCACCCAGGCTTCGCACACCCTCCGACGGGCGCGCAGTCCGGGAGGCGGGGCACGCCTCCCGGACCGGTCCGCCGCCCGCGGGGATGGAGGCGGCGGTGTCCCCCAGCCCACTGGATCCAGTACAGCGGGCCGACCCACGCAGGAGCCATGGAACCGCTCCCCCCGGTGGCCGGAGAAGAGCGCACGGCCGGGCGCACGGCCACACACCGGGAGCACACGGCAACAGTCCGTACAGAAGCCGCACTTGAGTACGGACCACAATCCCGCCATCCGGGACAGGGCCCCTTAACGCTTGGGATGCAGCGAACTACGCTGTGTTTACGAATGCCGCATGGTTATGCCAGCGCGGCAGCCGTCTGTGTCGAGGGGTGGCGCATGTCCAGGGAGCAACGCGGGCCGAACGAAAAGCTCGGCGCCGTTCTCGCCCTCGCGGGAATCTCGAACGCGGGCCTCGCCCGGCGCGTCAACGACCTCGGCGCCCAGCGCGGCCTGACACTTCGCTACGACAAGACGTCGGTGGCGCGCTGGGTGTCGAAGGGCATGGTGCCGCAGGGTGCGGCGCCGCACCTCATCGCCGCCGCCATCGGCCAGAAGCTCGGCCGCCCGGTGCCGCTCCACGAGATCGGCCTGGCGGACGCGGACCCCGCGCCCGAGGTGGGGCTCGCCTTCCCGAGAGACGTCGGGCAGGCGGTCAAGTCCGCCACGGAGCTGTACCGGCTCGACCTCGCCGGCCGCCGCGCGGGCTCCGGCGGCATCTGGCAGTCGCTGGCCGGGTCGTTCGCAGTGAGCGCATACGCAACGCCTGCGTCGCGGTGGCTGATAACCCCGGCCGACAGCTCGGTGGCGCGCGAGGCGAGCCCGGCGGAGGGCTCCGGCGCACCGCTCAAAGTCGGCCACAGCGATGTGCAGAAGCTGCGGGAGGCCGCCGAGGATGCGCGCCGCTGGGACTCCAAGTACGGCGGCGGGGACTGGCGTTCGTCCATGGTCCCCGAGTGCCTGCGCGTGGAGGCGGCGCCCCTGCTGCTCGGCTCCTACTCCGACGAGGTCGGCCGCGCCCTGTTCGGCGCCGCCGCCGAACTGACCCGGCTCGCCGGGTGGATGGCCTTCGACACCGGCCAGCAGGAGGCGGCCCAGCGCTACTACATCCAGGCCCTGCGCCTGGCCCGCGCGGCGGCCGACGTCCCGCTCGGCGGCTATGTGCTGGCCTCCATGTCGCTCCAGGCGACCTACCGCGGCTTCGGCGACGAGGGCGTCGACCTCGCGCAGGCCGCCCTGGAACGCAACCGCGGCCTGGCCACGGCCCGCACGATGAGCTTCTTCCGCCTGGTCGAGGCCCGTGCCCACGCGCGCGCGGGCGACGCCCAGGCGGCGGGCGCGGCCCTGAAGGCCGCCGAGAGCTGGCTGGAGCGGGCCCGCCCCGGCGACCACGACCCGACGTGGCTCGGCTTCTACTCCTACGACCGCTTCGCCGCCGACGCCGCCGAGTGCTACCGCGACCTGAAGGCCCCCCGCCAGGTCCGCCGCTTCACCGAGCAGGCCCTCTCCCGGCCGACCGAGGAGTACGTCCGCTCCCACGGCCTGCGCCTGGTCGTGTCGGCGGTCGCCGAACTGGAGTCGGGCAACCTGGACGCGGCCTGCGAGCAGGGCGTGCGCGCGGTCGAGGTCGCCGGGCGCATCTCCTCCGCCCGCACCACCGAGTACGTCAAGGACCTCCTGCACCGCCTGGAGCCCTACGGTGACGAGCCCCGCGTGGTCGAGCTGCGCGAGCGCGCCCGCCCCCTGCTCATGGCCCCGGCCTGACCGCGCCGCCCGCCCCGGGTTTGAAGGCATTGTCAGTGGCGCAGTGCACTATCGGACCCGGGAGGTGGAGCAGGTGGAGCAGGTGGGGCACAGGGCGCGGCAGAGGGCCGCCGACGACTGCGACGTGCTGGTGATCGGCGGCGGGATCGTCGGCCTGTCGACGGCGTACGCGATCACCCGTGCCGCGCCCGGCACCCGGGTCACGGTCCTGGAGAAGGAGCCGGGCCCGGCCCGCCACCAGACGGGCCGCAACAGCGGCGTCGTCCACAGCGGCATCTACTACCGCCCCGGCTCCCTCAAGGCCCGCTACGCGGTGCGGGGCGCCACGGAGATGATCAAGTTCTGCGCGGAGTACGGCATCGCGCACGCCGTCACCGGCAAGCTGATCGTCGCCACCGACCGCGCGGAGCTGCCCCGCCTGCACGCGCTCGTGCAGCGCGGCCGGGAGAACGGCATACCGGTACGGGAACTGGGCCCGGCCCAGATCGCCGAGTACGAGCCGGAGGTCCGCGGCCTGGCCGCGATACACGTCGGCACCACCGGCGTCTGCGACTACACCGCCGTCGCCCGGCAGCTCGCCGAGTCCTCCGGCGCGGACATCCGCTACGGCGCCCGGGTGGTCCGCATCGACCGCAGACCGGCCCTCGGGGTCGCCGCGCTCACCCGCTCCGGCGACATCGTCCGCGCACGCGTCCTGGTGAACTGCGCCGGCCTGTACTGCGACGAGATCGCCAGGATGACGGGGGACGCCCCCGGCATGCGCATCGTGCCGTTCCGCGGCGAGTACTACGAGCTGGCCCGGCCCGACCTCGTGCGGGGCCTGGTCTACCCGGTGCCGGACCCGGCCTTCCCGTTCCTCGGGGTGCACCTGACGCGGGGCGTCGACGGCGGCGTGCACATCGGCCCGAACGCGGTCCCGGCCCTGGCGCGCGAGGGCTACGGATGGAGCACGGTCCGCCCCCGCGAGCTGGCCTCCACCCTCACCTGGCCGGGCTCCTGGCGCATCGCCCGGCGCCACTGGCGCTACGGCACCGGCGAGCTGCGGCGCTCCCTGTCCAAGGCCGCCTTCACCGGCGCGGTGCGCAGGCTGCTGCCCGCCGTGACCGAGGACGACCTGGTGCCGGCGGCGGCGGGCGTACGGGCTCAGGCCGTCCTGCCGGACGGCACCCTGGCCGACGACTTCCTGATCCGGGAGGGCGCCCGCGCGGTGCACGTCCTGAACGCGCCGTCCCCCGCGGCGACGGCGTCCCTGCCGATCGGGAGAGAGGTGGCGCGGCGAGCACTGACGGCCCTGGGCCGGACCTGACCGGCGCCACGGCCACCCCGCCCGCAAGCTTCTCGCCCGCGTGCACGGCACAGCCCTCCACCACTCCCGCCCGCGTACACGGCACAAGCCCCGGCCACCCGCACCCGCACCCGCACCCGCACCGCAGGCACAGCACAAACCCACGGCCACCCCCACCCGCACCGCAGGCACAGCACAAACCCACGGCCACCCCCACCCGCACCGCAGGCACAGCACAAACCCACGGCCACCCCCACCCGCGAGCACGGCACAAGCCCCGGCCACCCCCACCCCCGTAAAATCGACCCCACTGTGTCTGACTCCCGTAATGCCCCCGAGGCTCCCCAGCCCCCCGCCCCCTCCCGCCCCAAGGGCGAGCCCCGCTTCCCGGAAGGCCCGAAGGCCGACCCGGCCGGCTCGCACTTCGAACGGCGGATCCGGAGCTTCCAGCCACGCCGCAGCCGCGTGACCGCGGGACAGGCCGACGCGCTGCAGCGCCTGTGGCCCAAGTGGGGCCTCGACATCGACGGGCAGCGCGTCCTCGATCTCGCCGAGCTCTTCGGCAACACCCGCCCGGTCGTCCTGGAGATCGGCTTCGGCATGGGCGAGGCCACCGCCCAGATGGCCGCCGCCGACCCGGACACCAACATCCTCGCCGTCGACGTCCACACCCCCGGCCAGGGCAACCTCCTCAACCTCGCCGACCGGGGCGGCCTGTCCAACATCCGCGTCGGCAACGGCGACGCGATCATCCTCCTGCGCGAGATGCTCGCCCCGGACTCCCTCGACGGGCTCCGCGTCTACTTCCCCGACCCCTGGCCCAAGAAGCGGCACCACAAGCGGCGGCTGATCCAGCCGGAGTTCCTGACCCTCGCCGCGACCCGCCTCAAGCCGGGGGCGATCGTGCACTGCGCCACCGACTGGGAGCCGTACGCCGAGCAGATGCTCGACGTGCTCACCGCGCACCCCGACTACGAGAACACCCAGCCGGACGGCGGCTTCGCCCCGCGACCCGCCCACCGCCCCCTCACCCGTTTCGAGGGCCAAGGGCTGGACAAGGGACATGTGGTGAACGACCTGCTCTTCCGCCGCGTCCACCGGAACCAGTCCCCCACCGGCGCCTGAAGTCCGCCGCTCCCTGCACCGGCGCCGCTCGCCTCGTTAGGGTCGATGCCGTGGCCACCTGTCCCCCGCACCCGACGTCGTATCCCAGCGGTCCGCCGAGCGGCCCGCCGAACGGTCCTCCGGCCGGCCCCCTGCGGAACGCGCACCCGCACTGGTGGCAACGCCCCTGGGTCCGCTACGGCGCGCTGATCACCCTCCTCGCGCTCTCCGGCCTCGTCATCCTGGCCCTGGTCCGCGAGGAGACCGGCACGCAGGGGTTCCTGGTCGGCCTCGGTCTCGCCGTCCTCCCGGTCCCCCTGCTGATCGCCGCGTTCCGCTGGCTGGACCGCGTCGAACCCGGCCCTTGGCGCAACCTGGTGTTCGCCTTCGCCTGGGGCGCCTGCGCCGCCGCGCTCATCGCGATCGTCGCCAACAGCTTCGCGACCCGGTGGATAGCGACCGCGACCGCCGACCCGGACGGCGCCGACACCCTCGGCGCCACCGTCATAGCCCCGGTCGTCGAGGAGTCCGCGAAGGCCGCCGCCGTCCTGCTGGTCTTCCTCTTCCGCAGACGGGACTTCACGGGGATCGTGGACGGTGTCGTCATAGCCGGTGTCACCGCCACCGGCTTCGCGTTCACCGAGAACATCCTCTACCTGGGCACCGCCTTCGGCACCGACCAGCTCACCGGCGACACCGGCATCGCCTCCGTCACGGCGGCGACCTTCTTCGTGCGCATCGTGATGTCGCCGTTCGCGCACCCGCTGTTCACCGTGCTCACCGGCATCGGCTTCGGCATCGCCGCGCTGTCCGGGGAGCGCCGCCGGGTCCGCCGCGCGCTGCTCCCACCGGCCGGCCTGCTGCTCGCGATGGGCGTGCACGCCCTGTGGAACGGCTCGGCCGCTCTCGGCGACTACGGCTTCTTCGCGGTGTACGCGGCGTTCATGGTGCCGGCGTTCGGCCTGCTGACGTGGCTGGTGATCTGGACGCGGCAGCGCGAGCTGAGGACGGTGCGGACCGAACTGCCGCCCTATGTCGCGACCGGCTGGCTGACCCCGGCCGAACCGTTCGCGCTGGGCTCGATGCGGGCGCGCCGCATCGCCCGGGAGTACGCCCGGCACCACGCCGGGAAGGCGGCGGCGCGGGCGGTCGCGCAGTACGAGGCGTACGCGACCTCGCTGGCGTTCCTGCGCCACCGGGGCCGCCACGGCCGGGCGGGCGCCGACTTCACCGTTCGGGAAGGGGAGCTGCTGCGGGAGCTGTGGAGCCGCCACGGGGTGGCCCGCCCGGCGCTGGAGTACGCGGCACGGGTCACCGCGCCCCCGCCCCCGGTCATGATGCCGCCGGCCCCCTGGACGCCGTACGGCCCGATGTCTCCGTACCGGCCGCCGCACACCGCACCGGCCCCGTACCAGTCACCTCCACAGCCCTACCCGCATCCGCAGCCCCACCCGCAGTACAACCCGTACCGCACGTAGGCGGACGGACGGCCCCCAGGCGCTCCCGCCCCCGCCCCGGCCGCCCGGCCGCCCGCGCCGTCAGGCGGACGCCTCCGTCAGCCTGCCGAGCTCCGCCTCCGTCAGGGTCAGCTCCGCCACCCCCAGCAGCGCCGGAAGCTGCTCCACGGTCCGGGCGGACGCGATCGGCGCGGCCACCGTCGGCTGGGCGGCGAGCCAGGCCAGGGCGACCGTGGCCATCGGCGCGTCGTGGGCCTGGGCGATCTCGTCGAGGGCGGCCAGGACCCGCTGCCCGCGCTCGGTCTGGAGGTACTGCGCGGCCTTGCCCGCCCGCGGGCTGTCGACGGCGGCGCCGGGCCGGTACTTGCCGGTGAGGAACCCGGAGGCGAGGGCGTAGTACGGGACGGCGGCGAGCCCCGCCCGCTGGGCCGTGTCCCGGAGCTCACCCTCGTAGGTGTCGCGCGAGACGAGGTTGTAGTGGGGCTGGAGCGCCACGTACCGGGCGAGTCCCTCCCGCTCGGAGAAGTCCAGGGAGGCCCGCAGCCGCTCGGCGGAGATGTTGGAGGCGGCGATGTGCCGCACCTTGCCCGCCTTCACCAGCTCGTCGAGGGCGCCGATGATCTCCTCCACCGGCACCTCGGGCTGGTCGAAGTGGGTGTAGTAGAGGTCGATGTGGTCGGTGCCCAGGCGGCGCAGGGAGGCGTCGGCGGCGGCCTTGATGTTGGCCGCGGACAGGCCCGGGTACTCGGGGTGCTGGCTGACCTTGGTGGCGATGACGACGTCCGCGCGGTTGCCGCGGGCCTTGAGCCACTTGCCGATGAGGGTCTCGGACTCGCCGCCGCTGTTGCCGTCGGCCCACGCGGAGTAGGCGTCGGCGGTGTCGACGAAGTTGCCGCCGGCGGCCGTGTAGGCGTCGAGGACGGCGAAGGAGGCCGCCTCGTCGGCGGTCCAGCCGAAGACGTTGCCGCCGAGGGCGAGCGGGAAGACCTCGAGGTCGGAGGAGCCGAGCTTGCGAAGAGAAGTCATGCCCTTCTGCAACATAGATGGCAAGGCCACCTATTCCGCGGACTCACCTTCCGCGGACTCACCTTCCGCGGACTCACCGGGCCGAGCGAACCCGGCCCGACCGGTCCCCCGCCCCGTCCTCAGAGAGTGAGCCCCTTGCTCCGTAGCCAGGCCGCCGGGTCCACGCCGGAGGCGGACCCCTCGGGGTGCACCTCCAGGTGCAGGTGCGCGCCCGTGACGTTGCCGGTGGCGCCGACGCGCCCGATCACGTCCCCGGTGGAGACCTTCTGGCCGACGCTGACGCTGATGGAGGACTGGTGGGCGTACCAGATCTCCGTGCCGTCGTCGAGGGTGAGCACCGTCTTGTAGCCGTAGGAGCCGTCCCAGCCGGCCGAGGTGATCGTGCCGCTGTGCACGGCCTTGATCAGCGTGCCCGTGGGGGCGGCGAAGTCGAGGCCGGTGTGGTGACCGGAGGACCAGTACGGGCCGGCCTGCCCGAAGGTGGAGGTGAGGGTGTACGAGGAGGTCGGCAGCGCGTACTGGCGGGCGAGCGCGGCGAGCCGCTCGGCCTCGGCCTTCTTCCTGGCCTCCTCCTCGGCCTTCGCCTTCTCGGCGGCGGCCTTGGCCTCGGCTTCCTTCTCCGCCGCGGCGGCGGCCTGAGCGGCCTCCTTCTCAGCGGCGGCGACGGCGTCGGCGACGGCCTTGCTCTCGGCCTGTTCCTGCTGCTGCTCGGCCTGCGCCATGATCCGGGCCCGCAGTGCCTCACCGGCGTCGGCGGTGCCCTGCTCGGTGCCGGCGGAGGCCGTGCCGATGCCGCTGAGCGGGGCGGCCGGAGTGGTCGCCGCGGGCTCCTCCTCCTCGTCCGCGATGAGCGAGCCCACGGACGGCAGGTCGGGCATGGTGATCGACACCGGCGACTTGCCGGACTGCGCGCTGGCCATGCCGCCCGCGCCGACGGCGGCGATGACACCGACGCCGAGGACGGTGGAGCTGCGGGCGAATCCACCGCGCTGCTTGGCGACACGGTGCCGGCCGCGCACGGGACGGACGGACTCCGCGGTGGGGTTCCACTCCTCGAAGGGACCCTCGCCGGGGCCCTCACCGGGAAGGGGGCCGCCGTGGCCGAAGGGGACGGTGTCATGCCGGCTCGGCATGAACGGGGCCTCGGGGGCAGGCCGGTTGGACGCCACGTGGGCGCGCTCCTTTCCTTCCTTCTCCGCCTACCGGGTTAGCTGACGGGTTCGGAGCAGGAAGGTCTCCTACGCGCGTATACGTGCCGTGTCTCCACGGCGGCATACGCCCGATTCACCCCAAGGTGGTGGTTCCCCGGTTCCCTGACGGGATTCGGCGCGTGCGCGCGGAGCCGTCTCCTGTGACGGCTGGGACGACCGCGCTGCGTTATCGAACGTTAATAGACGCGAGGCGCGTATTCCAAGCCGTTCCGCTTGATCATTAACGATTTCCGGGGGGACGAACAGGCCATGACCACCGCATTTCCGGCGAGTTGACCTCCCCTCAGCCACCCCCCTCGCCCCACACGCAACCTGACGGTGTGTCAGTTGTTATGCGGAGGGCGGCCACCCCGTCACCATCCGTGACGGCGATCGGGCGCGGAGTCAGGAACGCCGTACGGCGAGCAGCGCCATGTCGTCGGCCATGCCGCCTCCGGAGTGCCGGCGCACGTCGTCGGCGAGCGCCGCCAGCAGGTCGGCGGGGTGGCGGAAGGTACGGCCGGCGAGCCGGACGGCCGGGTCGTAGAACACGCCGTGGGCGTCGCGGGCCTCGGACAGACCGTCGGTGTAGAAGAGCAGCGTGGCACCGCTGGGGAAGACGGTCTCGTCGGCGCGGTCGGGCCAGACGCCGAGTTCGCCCATGCCGAGCGGCAGCGCGGACTCCCGGGCGGGCGGCAGCGGGCGCAGGGTGCCGTCGGCGTACAGCAGCAGGGGCGGCGGATGCCCCCGGTTGACGATGCGGACGATCCCGTCGCCGTGCGGGAGTTCGGCGAGGACGGCGGTGGTGAACCCCTCGAAGGCGTCGAGTCCCTCGCGCCGGGTGCCCTCGCGGGCCAGCGCCCGCTCCAGCCGCTGGGCGACCGCCTCCAGCGTGGCCTCCTGCTCGGCGGCCTCCCGGAACGCCCCGATCACCACGGCGACGGCCGCGACCGCGCCCATGCCCTTGCCGCGCACGTCTCCGACGACGAGCCGGACACCGCGCGGACTGTCCTGCACGGCGTACAGGTCACCGCCGATGAACGCGTCCGCCTGCGCCGCCTCGTAGCAGGCCGCGATCTCGAACCCGCCGATCCGTTCGGCGGGTTCGGGCAGCACCGCCCGCTGCGCCGCCTCGGCGATCTCGCGGGCGGAGGCGAGGCGCTCGCCGGTGCGCCGGACGAGGCCGTTGATGAGCACGGCGAGCGCGGCGACCGTCACCACGGTGACCAGTTCGGTGAGCGCGTCGATCCGCGCCAGGACACCGAACCCCAGGTGAATTCCGAGCACGGCGGCGACGGAGGCGAGCCCGGTGAGCAGGGTGCCGCGCCGGGAGAAGAGCGGGGCGGCGACCAGGGGCGCGGCGGTGAAGAGGGGGGCCGCGGTGAAGGAGCGGGGGGTGAGGCAGTCGTACAGCACGCCGATGACGAGGAGCAGCGCGGGGAGCAGCCGTACGAACACCTGGAGACGGGAGCCCGCCCGCCCCCCACCGCCACCCGACGGCACGGAACCGGAACCGGAATCGACACCGGAACCGACACCGGAGCCGGAACCGACACCGGAACCGAGACCGGAGCCGGAACTGACACCGGAGCCGGAACCGACACCGGAACCGAGACCGGAGCCGGAACTGACACCGGAGCCGGAACTGACACCGGAACCGAGACCGGCATCGGGAGTGGCACCGGCACCCGGCCCGGGAGCGGCACCGCCGTGCGGCCCCTCGTCCACGTCACCAGGCCGCACCACTCGTCTCCGTCTCCCACCGGTCCCGCAGCTCGTGTCCGCGCCGTCGTCCACCTGCCCCGCCCGTCCAGGGTTCCCGGCGCGGGGGCGGGGAGCGAGCCGGGAGGGCCGACCGGATGACCGTACGAGGGAAACGGAAGAGAGACGGGGGAACGATCGGTCCGCAAACGCACCGACGGCCGGAACCCTGTCGGATTCCGGCCGTCGGCCTTCAGTAGCGGGGACAGGATTTGAACCTGCGACCTCTGGGTTATGAGCCCAGCGAGCTACCGAGCTGCTCCACCCCGCGTCGTTGTGTCTCAAGAGTACCCCATTTCCGGGACCGCCCGCACACGGGTTTCCGGCGCCCCCCGGCACCCCTCCCCACCTGGGCTTTTCACTCTCCGGGGTTGTCCGCGTGGGTCAGGGTCTCCCACGAGACGAAGAGGTCGTCGGTGCCGGCCGGCCGCGTCGTCACGGCGAGCCGGTGCGCGGCGGGGACGGAGATGCCGCGCCGGTTCTCCAGGTGGTTGAGGAGGACCTCCAGGTCGGGCCCCATGTCCGCCTCGACCTTGCCGCCGCACAGCCAGGCGGGCGCGGGCTCCCCCAGCTGGTGGCGGGCGTGCAGGGCGAGGGCGGCCTTCAGCCGGTCCTCCGTCTCCTTGTACAGGTCGACGCCCTGGTGCCAGGCGGTCTCGGCGATGTGGGCGGTGGCGGCGAGCGCGTGGCCGACGTGGGCGAAGTCGCGGCAGGTCTCCTGGGTCACGCCGTCCTTGTACGTCGTCTGCCGGTGCCAGTACGCCGCCAGCCGCTGCGGGGTGCCGATGGTGCTGCCCGCCGGGGTGAGCGGCAGCTTGCCGTCCTTCTCCAGGTAGAAGTAGGCGGGCACCCGTTCCCGGAAGCGCTGGAGCGCGTGGTTGAAGGTCTTGTGGTCGTCGAGGAAGACGGCGACGGAGAGGGCCCCGTCGGTCATGACGAGGTCCCGGTGGCCGTCGAGGTCGGGCGCTTTCCTCGTCAGGTGGGGCAGGTGTGCGCCGCGCAGCATCTCCTCGAACCGCCGCACCCGGTCCTCGGGCCACCCCGCACCGGGCGTGTGCCGCACCAGTTCCGCGGCCCGTGCCCAGGTGGACCCGGTCCATCCGGCCTGGAGCCCGGCGTCGCCCCCGGTGTGCCGGGTGAGCCGCGCCGACCAGGCGTCCATGATCTCCCGGGCCTTGACGGCGTGCTGCCGCTTTCCGGTGACGCCGAAGAGCAGGGCCTGGGTGTAGGCGGCGATGGCGTCCTCGCGCTCCTCGGCGCAGCCGCGGCCGGCCTTGCCGCCGGACGGGCAGGAGACGGTCTCCTGCGGCCGGGCCCGGTACTTGTACGACCCGTACGCGCTGTCCCGCATCGCCAGGTACGCGGTGAGCCAGGGCTGCCGCCCGGCGGTGGCGTTCTTCCGTACGGTGTCCAGCTGGGCCTTGCCGACCAGGACGCCGGGGTGGGTGAACTCCACGTCGGCGGGCAGCGCCCGCACCGCGGACCGGCCGCCCGTCTCCTGGCCGCACGCGGTGACGAGCCCCGCCACCAGGGTCGCGGCCACCCAGGCCACCGCCCGCCTGCGCACCGACCTCATCGCCACCTCCGCGTCGTCCGTCGCCCGGGTCACTGGCAGCGTGCCTCCGCGGGGGCCCGGCCCGCAGGTCCGGTTGGGCCGAACGGCCGCGTACCCGGAACCGGCCGGCCGGTCCATCGGTCAATCGGTCAATCGGTCAGATGCCGGTTGGGCGCCTTGGCCCGCTCCTCGAACTCGGGGAGGACGACGACGGCGGCGCCCTGGGCGGCGAGCACCCCGCTGCCGTCGGCCCCGGGCACGAAGGTGTCGGGCTCGCGCCAGGCCGTCACCACGCGCCGCACCCCCGCGTCGAGGATGAGCCGGGCGCAGGGGGCGGGCCGGGAGGCGCGGCGGGCGCAGGGTTCCAGGCTGCTGTACACCGTGGCGGTCGCCAGCCGCGGGTCGGCCGGGTCGGTCTTGGCGAGGGCCGCCTCCTCCGCGTGCACCACCGGGTCCCCGCCCTCCCGGGAGTACCCGCGGGCGAGTTCGGTGCCGTCGGCGGCGACCACCACCGCCCCCACGCTGAACGCGGTCCGGGAGGGCGGGCACTGCGCCGCCAGTTCGCAGGCGAGCCCGAGCCAGTGCCGGTCGGCGGCCGACACCTCCCCGCCCGCTCCGGGGGCCGTCGGCCGGTACCGCGTGAGGACGACGTCCCCGATCCGCCGCGTCTCCACCAGCCGCATCCGCCCGCCCGGATAGGTGCCGGGCCCGAACAGCCGGGGCGCCTCCGGGTCGCCGACGATCAGCGGCGCCAGCACCAGCTGGAGTTCGTCGGCGAGCTGCCGCTGCATCAGCTGTGTGTGGACGGTCCCGCCGCCCTCCACCATCAGCCGCCGCACCCCCCGCTCGTCGTGCAGGTACTCCAGCACCTCCCGCCAGTCCAGCTCGGCGCCGAACGCGACGACGTCGGCGGCGATCCCGAGCGCCCGGGCCCGCCCGGCGCCCTCCTCCGTCGTACAGACGACCTTGTCGCCGCCCGTGTGCCAGAACAGGGCCGCCGGGTCCATCTCCCCCGACCCGCTGACGGCCACCTTCAACGGGAACTCCGGCTTCCCCGCGGCGACCCGGGCCGCCCGCCGCTCGGGCGAGTTGACGAGCAGCCGCGGGTTGTCGGCCCGGATCGTCCCGGCCCCCACCAGGATCGCGTCCACGGACGCCCGCACCTCGTCGACCCGGTCGAAGTCCTCCGGGCCGGACAGCAACAGCCGCTCGGGACCGGCGTCGTCCAGGTACCCGTCGAGGGAGACGGCGGCGGAGAGCAGGACATACGGGAGGGGCATCGGCGGGCTCCGGAGGTCGATCGATGCGGGCGGTGCGGGCGGTGCGGGCGGTGCGGGCGGTGCGGGCGGCAGGGCAACGCTACGAGAACGCCCCTAGTCTCCGTCGGCCACGGGCAACCGCCGGCCACGCGACTCCGCCACCCTCAGCACGTCGGCCAGGCACTCCGACAACCGGATCGCGGCGTACCGCACCTCGGCGTTCGGGGACAGCGGGTCCTCCAGCACCTCGCGGGCACTGCCGAGGACGTCCCTCCCGACGGCGAGCTGCCGGGCCTCCGTCTCGTCGGCCAGACGGGAGACGATCCCGCCCCCGTCACCCGGGGCGAGGAAACAGGGCTTTCCCTCGGCCGACAGCCAGGGCAGCAGCCGCAGCTCGGTGACGCGTCCCATCAGGCGGCCACCTTCCGCCCGTCTCCGACGCGCCCGCTCTCTTCTTCGTACGCGGTGACGTACGGCCGGACGAGGCGGGTCCCGGTGCCGTCGAGGGGGAGGTGGCGGCAGTACGGGGAGTGGTGGCGGGGAAGGGGTCCGGGGGCGGCGGGGCGAGGGGCACGGTGACGGGGGACACCCGCGCGGTGGACCCCGGTCCCGGGACCGAAGAGAAGGCCCAGCCAATGGGCGATACGGCGGATAAGGTCGTGCATGTCGACGCTCCTGGTAAGCGTTGGCCATGCCCCGGGGCCCTGCCAGGCCGCCGGGGTCTTCTGTTTCTCACTTTGCTATAGGACGCATCAGGTAGCAATAGGAAGCATGGGGTTGCACCCGTACGTGGTGGGGTGCTTTTCGCCGCCTTAGCGTGCACTCATGGCTCATGAACGCGACTGGAGACCCGACCCGGCGAGTCACGTCTACGTGTACGTGCAGGTCGTGCACCACATCGCCGAGCAGATCCGGACCGGGCGGCTGCCCGCGGGCGCACGCCTCCCGGCCGAGCGCGACCTCGCCGAGCAGTACGGCGTGGCCGTCAACACCATCCGCCGGGCGATCCGCGATCTGCGCGAGCAGGGCCTGGTCATCACCGTGCCCATCAAGGGCACCTTCGTACGCACTGAGGAGCCGCCCTCCGACTCGCCGGAGGACGGGGACGGGGACGCCGACTGACGCCACTGACTCCCCTCGACCAGTGAGGCTTGTGCGGCTCCCGCCCCGGGCAGAGAGAACGCATGGGTGACCTGATCGTGGGATGGGCGATGCGGATAGCGGAAGCCGAGCTCAGCGCCGCGCTCCCTCGTCGGTGGGCGCACACACGCGGAGTGGCAGAACGCGCAAACGAGGTCGGCCCGGCCCTCGGGGAGAACACCGGCCTCCTGATCGCTGCCGCCACGCTGCACGACATCGGGTACGCACCTCGCCTGGCCGTGACAGGGTTCCACCCGCTGGACGGGGCAAGGTTCCTCCGCGACAAGCACGGGGCCGACGAGCGGCTCACTCGGCTGGTCGCGAACCACTCTTTTGCCCTGCTGGAGGCTGAGGAGCGTGGGCTGCGGGACGTGTTGGCGTCGGAGTTTCCGTTGCTGGAGGAGCCGTTGCTGGTGGACGCTCTCGTGTACTGCGACATGACGACCACGCCCGACGGCGGCCGGACCAGTGCGCGGGAGCGGATCGCGGAGATCATCAGCCGCTATGGCACGGACAGCGTGGTCGGCCGTTTCATCCGCCGTGCGGCGCCGCAGATCTTCTCTTCCGTGCAGAGGATCGAGGCGGTGCTGGCGACTCAGCCGAGGTAGGGATAGGTGCCGGCCAGGTAGTCCCCGATCTGCTGGCGCATGCTCGGGTGGATGTCGTACTGGTCGAGGTCGGCCGGCTGGACGAAGCGCACCCCGTCGGCCTCGTCGTTGATCGTGGGAGCTCCGCCGATGGGGCGGCCGATGTACGTGTTCTCGTACTGCTGGCGGATCTCTCCGTCGCTGTAGGCGACGATGTGGTTCGGGTTGGTGTAGACGCCGAGGAAGCCCGTGATCTCGGCGACGATGCCGGTCTCTTCCAGGCACTCGCGTACCGCGCACTCTGCCGCGGTCTCGCCGATGTCCTGCGCGCCTCCGGGAAGCGCCCACTGGCCGGTGTCACGGCGACGCTGGAGAAGGATGGCTCCGGTCTCGTCGACGACGAGCAGGTTGCTGGCCGGGATAAGCGTGTTTGCCTTCGGGGCGGCCGGGTCGTTGTAGTACTCAGTCCTGCCCATGGGCGGTGGTCCTCTCGCGATCGGGTGTCCACGGCCGCGCGGCGGCCCAGACGGCATCGAAGCTCTGAGCGTAGCTGTCGAACCACCCAGTCCCTTCAGTCCTCTTGAGGTGGAGCAGGGGGTTGGCGCTGGCCGGCTGCCCCCAGATGTGGGGGTTGACCAGAAGGTTGTCGTCGTAGCGGAACATGGACGTGTAGAGGGTGGTGTCGTGGAGGCGTACGGCGCACCCAGCTCCGCCCAGCAGGGGCCGGTAGTACGTCAGTGATGCTCGGATCTTGGCGGCAAGGGTGTCGCCGATCCCCTCTTCGCGGCCTCGGATCGCGACTGCCTGACCGTCCGGTTCACCGAAGCACAGGCGCACCCGGACCCCCTCCGCCGCGCGCTCGGCAAGCATCTTGGCTACATGCGGATTGGACTGGGCGAAGAACGTGCCGGAGAAGACGAGGACGCTGATCTCGTGCTGGGCCTCTCGCAGCAGCGAGAGCCAGACGTCCCGCGGCACGCTGGCCCGGTTCTGATAGGTGCCGACCAGTTCGGTGCCTAACCCGTCCCGCGGTCGGCCGGACCGTCGAGGCGGCGCCGGCCACAGGAAGGTCTCTTCCACGCGCAGATGGCGGGCGACGCGGAAGCGATGCCGTGCGTGTGGAACGCGCCCTCCCAGCCACCGGCTCACCGTCTTGGGGTCCACCTCGCAGACTTCCGCGAGCGATTCGGGCGAGACGCCGCGCTGCGCGAGCACAGAGTGCAGTCGGTCGTTCACAGGAGCCATGGAAGCGGCCCGGTGCATGATCACGCAAGGACGTTTTGGGACGCCGTCACGGAAGCGGTGCAGCGAACCGACTGCCTACCCTGGCGCCATGGAGCTCATCGTCCTGTGGGATATCGACCACACCCTCATCGAGAACGCGGGGGTCAGCAAGGAGATCTACGCTGCCGCCTTCTCATCACTTGCGGGACGCGTACCGTCGGAGCCGGCTCGTACCGAGGGGCGCACGGATCGACTCATCATGCGCGACATGTTCCTTCGCGACGGGCTACCTGTACCCGACTGGTCCGTCATCGAGGCCGCCCTCGCGCAAGCTGGGCATGGCCGCCTTGATGATCTGCGCCTGCGCGGGACGGCTTTGCCAGGGGTTCACGAGGTACTGAAGGCCGCTGCCGCACGAAGTGGTTGGGTCTCCTCTGTTCTGACCGGCAACATCGCCGCCAACGCTCACGTGAAGCTTTCCGCTTTCGGCCTTGACTCGCTGTTGGATCTGCCTGCCGGCGCCTACGGAGCGGATGCTGAGCTTCGTCCCGAACTTGTCGCGGTCGCGCGTGAACGCATACAGCAGCTCCGTGGCGTTCCAGCCGATGTGCCCGTCGTCCTGGTGGGAGACACCCCCCGCGACGTGGAAGCCGCCTTGGCCACTGGTTCCGCGATCCTTGCGGTGGCCTCTGGTGTCCACAGTGCCGAGGAACTGGCCGCTGCCGGCGCCCACGAGATCCTGTCCGACCTGTCGGACACCCGGCGGGTTCTCGGCATCCTGGAGTCCTTCTCGGGCACGTAAAACGTCCCAGGACGTCCTTGGACCGTCCCCGAACGCGGTGACGAGGTCCCCTGGCAGACCGCCACCATCGGGGTTCCCACCAGGCAGTCAGCCGAAGGAGCCCATGTGATCGGGGAAGTCACCGGGATCAGGAAGATCCGGATGCTGTACCTGCAGCTGCTGTACCGCTGCAACTTCACGTGCCTGCACTGCTTCCACGGCAAGCGGCTTCAGTACGCCGACGCGTTCACCGCCGAGGAAGCCGCCAGTCTTCTCTCCCTGATGCGAGGCGAGTACGGCACGCAGGCCGTCACCCTCCTCGGCGGGGAACCGTTCGTCCACAGGGAGCTCCCGCAGGTCGTCCGCCACGCCAAGCAGGAACTCGGCCAGCGCGTCGAGATCTGCACCAACGGATACCGGATCGAGCGCCGCCTGACCGAGATCGCTTCGCACCTGGACCTGCTCCGTGTCTCTCTGGAGGGTGTCGGCTCGACCAACGACGGCATCCGCAAGCGCGGCAGCTACCAGAGCGCCCTCAGCTCACTCAGCCTGGCACGGGACCTCGGGGTTCCGACGGGCGCGACCATGACCGTGACCTCTCGGAACATCGGCGAGGTCCTCCCTCTCGCCAGCATCCTCGGGCAGCTCGGAGTCCGGCAGCTGAAACTCCACCACCTGCGGCCGGTTGGCAATGCCGCTGACCACCCCGAGCTGCTGGTCACGGACACGACCGCCTACGGCCGGCTCCGCGAAGAGCTCGCGCGGACCAGGCTGCCGCTTGAAGTGATCGTCGACGAGGACCTCTCCGAGTCCGGCGCGCCAGAGATCTGCGCTCCGTCCGGCGGGCCCCGCGAGATCGACCGGATCGAGGCCGACCCGCGCGGTGCGCTCACCATGTCGTGCAAGGCGGTGGGCAAGGACTCCCACGCGTTCTGGTACGAGAAGGCCGCGAATCGCATCGTCCACAGGCCCTCCGCCACCGATGAGCTCGCGCTCTCCGTACCGGACGTGGTGTACGCCCGTGTCTGACCAGCCGAGATTCGAGAGCCTGGAAGGCTTACGGGGCACTGGGAAGTCGACGATCGCTCCGATGCTCGCCGTTGCCCGTCAAGCCGTCCTTGTGCCCACCGTGCCAGCCTTCTACCAGCCCCTCAGGCGCGAGGTGGACAGGCGGACGAACGTCGAGGCTCGGATGTGCCTCTACCTCTCCGCACTGTTCACAGCAGCCGAAGAGATCCAGCGGCACCTCAGAAGCGGCGTTCCGGTTGTCGTGGAGAGCTATTTCGCCCGGTGCCTCACCAGCCACCGAGCCTTGGGAGCCCGGCTCGGCGTCACTCTGCCGGCCTGGCTGCCGACTCCCGTCACGTACTACCTCGTCTGCGCTGACGACGAACGCCGGCGCCGCCTCGCAGCCCGGGACAAGCCGATATCGCGATGGGACGCGCTGACGGAGACCGTCACTGACCAAGTGGCGGATGCCTACGCCTCGTTCCCGATGCGACGCATCGACACCACGGGGCTCACCCCCGAACAAGTCCTCCGCGTGATCACCGCCACCGATACGCAAGGAGCGCCCTCCCATGCAGACACAGAGCTTGTGGGAGCACACCCTCACCTTCTTCCCTCAGTTCCTCGCGACCCTGCGGGAACGTGTTGCTCCTGACTCCACCGTCGCGGTCGTCGGTGCGAGCGACGGCAAGTTCGTCCTGCCCCTGGCCACCGCCGGGTACCGCGTAGTGGCCATCGAACGCGATGCGCTCGCCGTGCATGGAGGTGAGGTACGCCTCCCGGGTGACAGCCAGGTGCACGCCATGGGGTTGATCGACCGGCTCAAGCTGGAGGAACTCCACGACCGTGTGCAGGTTATTGAAGAGGACTTCCTCGCGGGGAAACCTTTGGACGTGCCGTGCGAAGCGGTCTGGACGAGCTGCTCGTGGCACTACAGTGCCAACCACCACCGCCCGCTCGCCGAGTTCGTCGACCGCATGCAGCGCCTGGTCCGCCCGGGCGGTGTGTTCGGTGCGGAGTTCATGATGCCCGTCGAAAAGCGTCATCACCTGGTGGAGCACTACACCTCTCCCGAGCGCCTGCACCGTCACTTCCTCGGCGACTGGGACGTGCTGCTCACCCTCCGCACGAACGAGTTCACCGAACGGCCCCATGTCGGCCGGCCGCACGACCACATCCATCGCATGGGCCTGCTCCTGGCGGCCCGTTCGTCCACCCTCACCGACCGTTCCTGAGAGAAGGACCCATGAAGCACGAGTACGAGGCGAAGTTCCTGTCCGTCGACGTCGCAGGTCTCCAGGCCAAGCTGTCCGCTCTTGGTGCCGTCCAGGCACTTCCCCGCACCCTCCTCACCCGCAAGATCTTCGAGAGCGAGTCTCTCGACGGCGGAGCGTGGCTCCGTCTGCGGGACGAGGGCACCCGCTCGACTCTCACGCTCAAGCAGATCACCGACGCCACGGCGATCGACGGCACCAAGGAGATCGAGACCGAGGTCGCCGATCTGCACGCCATGGCCGACATCCTCCGCCGGGTCGGTCTCACCGAGGTCCGCTACCAGGAGAACTACCGCGAGGAATGGCGCCTGGGAGAAGTCGCCTTCGACTTCGACACCTGGCCCGACCTCCCCACGTTCCTGGAGATCGAGGGCCCCGACGAGGCGTCTGTCCGGCAGGCCGCCGATCTTCTGGGCCTCGACTACTCCGAGGCCCGCTTCGGCAGCGTCGACGAGATCTACAAGAGCGAGGCCGGCCGCGACATCCTCACCGAGCCCACCCTGCTGTTCTCCGACGGCGAGAAGCAGGAGAACACTTTCTCGGCGGCCCAGGAATCCTGATCGGGGAAGCGGACGAACCATGCTGCCGGAAGTCGCCCTACAGCGCAGGGTGAACCCCGGGATCGCAGAATTCGCCCGAGGTGGACTACCCGTTCCGGCGGCCACGGATGACGGAAACGAATGGATCGACGGGTTCTGCCGACTCTCCTGCGACCAGCGCTGGACCCGCGTCCTGTGGGTCGGCCCCGCGAGCGTCGCCGACGTTCAGGCTTCCATGTACGCGTGCGGACCCACCATCCGCGAACTCCAGGCACGTATCTGGGAGTCGCTGCTCGGCAGGGACGCATCGACTCACCCTGACCATCCGAACGAGATCACCGCCGCGGTTAAGCCCTCGCCCTGGTCACGGAAGAGCCTGCCGTCCCTCTCGGCACAAGCCCCGTGGCCAGGGCGTGTCTTCCCCGGTACACCCCTGGATAGCGCCCTGCGGCCCGCCCTCACGGCGCGTGATGGAACAGAACCACGGAGGGAGATTCCATGAACGCCGCACTCGCCCGCCTCACACAGGTAATCACGCCGCCGTCCGAGCCCGGGAACAAGGACTGGGACGCGGCGGAGCGGCTGCTGGGCGTCGTCCTCCCCACCGACTACAAGGAGCTGATCCGCACCTACGGGGGCAGCAACTGGGACGACTACCTGCACCTCCTCGAACCGGACTGCCCGAACGGCAACTACGACCTCATCGAGTGGGAGGACCAGCAGACCGAAGCGTTGGAGGGCCTCTGGGAGTTCGAGAAGAAGCCGGATGAGCTGGCGGACGGACAGAGCCGGGTGATTCCCTGGGCCACCACCGACAACGGTGAGTGCCTCTACTGGCTCGTTCGGGCGGACCGGAGTCCCGACGAGTGGACCGTCATGGTGAACGAGGCCCGCGGCGACCGCTGGGAGCACTACGCGATGAACTGCAGCGAGTTCCTCGTCGCCGTGCTCGAGGGAGACGTGCGATCCGCCGTGTTCTTCTCGCGCTTCCCACTCGCCGACCACGAATTCCGGCAGCTGGTGGCTGTCTGAGCGGCTCGGTCCTCACTCACCCACGGGAACAGCAAACCCCACCGGAGAAGGACGCCGTGGAGGGACGGTGTCGCCTCGTCAGGGCTGAGCGCTGCGCAATCAGGCCCACGGGCCTCACGGCATCCCTCCGGCTCCATGCATCGCGGCTGCTGGGCCGGCAAGCTCGGCGTACATGACATATGGGCACAGGAGCCGCGTCTACCGGCACGGTCGGGCTGCTGCCGAACTGTGCTCGCTGCGGCGCCCGGCCATCACACTGGCCCGGACACGTACAGGAGCCCGCTCCCGGAGCCGGGCCGAGAAAACCGCTTGGGCGCATCATCCGCCCCAGCGGCAGCCGAGTCCCAGACCATGAGCACACCCGCTCGCGCACGGACCCCGGAAACGAAGCAGCGTCCGGGCCGACCGAAGCCGACCCGGACGCTGCGTAGCAGGTCAGAGGGGATAACCCCTCTCCCGCCACCGGTAGGCCCTGTGGGACTCGAACCCACAACCAATGGATTAAAAGTCCACTGCTCTGCCAATTGAGCTAAGGGCCCAGGCAAGGGTGCCACCCCGAGCATAGCCGGACACGGCCGTGTCTCCGATCGGGTATCGAAGACACGGCCACGCCGCGGGCCACACGCGCATCGAACAAGGGTCGAACAAGGGTCATCCGTCACGGATCGACCGGATCACCGGCCGGGGAACCGAACGCGTCGCCGGGCCGGGGAGCGGGCCTGTTCGCCGGCCGGACCGGACGCGTCCGCGCGGAACGCCTCCCGCCCTCGTCCCCGCACCCCGGCCCGGGTACGGGCATCGCCGGGAACGAGGAACCAGTACCGGGCCGACGCCAGCCACCAGGCCGCCGCGAAGCCCAGGACGGCGAGGACGGCGACCGGGGCGTAGTTGAAGGTCTCCCAGGTCACCGGGGACACCTGGGGCAGCATGAACAGGACGGTGATGAAGCCGGTCCAGGTCACGGCCACCACGCCCACCGTCCGCGACCAGCGGCCCAGGTGCCAGGGGCCGCGTTCGAAGGCGGGGCCCTTGCGGACGCGCAGCAGGGTCGGGATGACGTAGGCGATGTAGAGGCCGATCACGGCGATGGAGGTGACCGCGGCGTACGCCGTGACGTTGATCAGGTACGGCAGTCCCAGCGCCAGCGCTCCCCCCGCCGCCAGCCACACCGCGGCGACCGGGGTGCGGGTGCGCGGGCTCACCGTGTGCCAGAGGCGGGAGAAGGGCAGCGCCCCGTCGCGGGAGAAGGCGTAGATCATGCGGCTGTTGGCCGTCACCGAGGCCATGCCGCAGAAGAGCTGGGCGCCGATGACGACGAGCAGCAGCAGTTTCCCGGCGGTCGCGCCGAGCGCGTCGAGCAGGATCTGGGCGGGCGGGGCGCCGGTCGGGGAGGTGCGGGCGCCCTCGTAGGACCGGATCGCGAAGGTGAAGCCGAGCAGCAGGACGAACCCCGCGATCCAGGAGGTCCAGATGGCGCGGACGATGCCCTTGGGCCCGGCGGTGGACGCGTCCCGCGTCTCCTCCGTCATGTGGGCGGAGGCGTCGTAACCGGTGAAGGTGTACTGGGCCATCAGCAGGCCGAGCAGGACGACGTACGCGCCGCTGCCCCAGCCGGTGTTGTTCACGAACTCGCCGAAGACGAAGGACGCGGACCGGTGCCGGTCGGGGACGAGGGCGAGCGCGCCGACGATGACCGCCACGCCCAGGACGTGCCACCACACGCTGACGCTGTTGAGCAGGCCGACGACACGGACGCCGAAGGTGTTCAGCAGGCCGTGCAGGAACAGGATCGCCGCGAAGAGCAGGATGGTGCGGCCGGGGGTGACCTCGAAGCCGAACTGGAGGTTCAGGTAGGCGCCGAGGAAGGACGCGGCGCCGAAGTCGATGCCGGCCGTCACGGCCACCTGGCCCAGCACGTTGAACCAGCCCGTGAACCAGGCCCAGGCCGCGGCCGACCGCGCGGGCGCCAGCCGGTGCGCCCAGAAGTACAGGCCCGCCGAGGTCGGGTATGCCGAGCAGATCTCGGCCATCGCCAGCCCGACGAACAGCGTCATCAGGCCGACGGCGACCCAGCCCCAGGTGATCACGGCGGGGCCGCCCGTGTTCATGCCGAAGAGGTAGAGGGTCAGGCAGCCCGACAGGACCGAGATGATCGTGAAGGAGACCGCGTAGTTGGAGAACGCCGACATGCGGCGGGCCAGGACCTGGGTGTAGCCGAGCTGGGCCAGCCGTTCCTCGTCCGACAGCCCGCCGGCCTTGCCGTCATCTGTCATGCCCCCAGCGATTCCCTCGCCGGGGGCGTGACATGCGTCACAAGCGAGACGGCATGGCTAGAACACGCCCTTGTACCCCTGCCAGCCGCTCGCGATCTTCACGCGGGCGGCGAAGGAACCCCTGCCGTTGCCGTTGTTGCGGTACAGGTTGCCCGCGCCGTCCCTCTCGACCAGGTCTGCCTTCCCGTCGCCGGTGATGTCCCCGACACCGACGATGATGTTGTACCCGGTGCCCCACTTGGTGAAGACCTGCACGCGGGTGCCGAACGTGCCGTTGCCCCGGCCGTCGTACCGCCACAGCGTCCCGGACCTGTCACGCGCCAGCAGGTCACCGAACCCGTCGCCGGTCAGGTCACCCGCGCCGACGATGTGCGTGTACCCGGACCAGCCCGATGCGAGCTTCACGCCGGCCCTGAGCTTGCCCGCCCCGTCGTTGGCGAACAGGTAGACCTCACCGGTCGACGCCTTGCGGGCGAAGAGGTCGGTACGCCCGTCACCGGTCACATCGCCGGGTGCGGTGAGAACGTTGTACGCGTTCCACCCCGTGCCGAGCACGGTGTGGCTGTTCCCCGGGGAGTATCCGCCACCGCACTTGCCCCGGTAGCGGCGCAGTTCGCCGCCGGGCATGCGGACGAGCATCTCGGCGCACCGGTCCGTGTCCATGTCACCGAACGGCACCGCGACGGTGCCGGCGGGCCAGCCCGAGCCGGATTCCTTGCCGGTGAACGTCCCCTTGCCGTCGGTGTAGTGCAGGGTCAGGCCGCCCGAGGAGGTCAGCGTGACCAGATCGCCGTAGTTGAAGCCGGCCACGTCGTGGTGGCCCTGCCGGCCGCCGACGTAGCCGATCCGTCCGCTCGTGCGGTAGGTGCCGCCGCCCTCGGCCGCCGTGGCGGAAAGAGTCCAGGTCTTGGGGCCGTTGAACGGATAGGCACCGGAGTCCGTCTTCAGGTCCCAGGAGACGTCGATGGACGCACCCGCTCCCTTGATCGTGCGTTCCGCGCGGCCCTGGGCGTCCTTCACCGTGAAGGTCCAGTTCGCAGGCTTGTTCAGCTGCCAGTAGCTGTCCCAGAAGTTGATTCCGCCGCGGCCCGTCGGGTCCACCGCGTCACTGGCGACGTCGGACTCGATGTTCGCCAGCGACTGGGACGGCACTCCGCTCTGCACGATACGGATCGCCTTGTCCTCGCCGACGTACGCGATGTCACCGCCGAACTTGTCCACGGTCCAGGTCAGCCGCCGCTGATCGGCGGTGTTTCCGGCCGGGAGGTCGGCGACGGCACGCGGGGCGGCGGCCACGCCGGAGTGGTAATCCGTCAGCACCAGCTTGCCCGCGGCGCGGTCGTGCCGGACCAGGTAGCCGTCGCCGACGAGCGCGGGCCCCGACGGAACCTTGATCGCTTTCTTCGCCGTGCGGTCGTACACACCGGCGGCACCTGTGGGTCCGCAGTTCCAGTAGATCCAGCGACCGACGACCTGCAGCTCCTTGACGGTGCAGGGCGCGCCCGTGGAGACGGCCGCGGCGTTCTTGCGCTGCTCCAGGTCGTAGGCCGTGACCTGCCCCTTGCCCGTCCCGGGTGTCCACAGGAGTTTTCCCCACACCGATGCGGCGGTGACGGAGCGCGTCAGGCGCACGCTGTCCCGGCGGTAGAGGTTCACGGCGTCGACGTACTGCTTGCCGGTGGAGGCCGCGTTGTAGACGTAGTAACGACCGGCGGCGTCCACGAAGCGGCCGCCGGTCACGAGCGGTTCTTCGTTCCCGCTCAGTGAGCTGTCGGTGAGGTGGACCTGGGCGGTCTGCTTGCCCGTTTCGTCCTCCATGAAGTAGCCGACCCACGTGTTGCCGAACGAGCGCATCGGCACGCAGCCGCCGGCGTCACAGGGCACCCGCTGCACGTGGCTGCCGTTCGCATACGTGTCGGCATACCCTCGGCTGGTCTTCTCCAGCACCGTGGCGCCGTCGGCCGACATCCGGCGGCCGATCACCCGCTGGTAGCCGCTCGGGGTGTTCTCCACGCTGGTCAGAAAGCCGCCCGCGTAGTCGATCCCCCATACCCCGTCCGTCTGGATCGGCGTGGGCTCGGCGCCTGCGGCGGTGGCCGGGCCCGCGGTGGTCAGGGAGCCTGTGCCGAGGGCGGCCAGGCAGGTCAGAGTGAGCGCGATCCGGGCACGCCGGGTCAAGGGTCCCTCCCCAGGGAAGCGAGAAACGGCACGGCGGCGGCGTTTCCGAGACCCCCTCGCCCGCCCTGCACATGCCAAGACAGCGGATGCTAGCAACTCCCTGCGCGGCAGCGGTAGTCACATGGCCAGGGCGTACGGGCCGCGCCCGGAATGCGGAAGGGCCCGCACGCGGTCCCTGCTCGCGGAGCGGTTCGGGCACTATGTGACGGACGAGGAGTCCGCGGAGATGCGGCGGAAGATGCGCGAGGCCACCGCCGCCTAC
>NZ_JBEXTV010000069.1:0-39840 GCF_040628835.1 Streptomyces sp. NPDC006134
GCCCTCCCCCGAACCCCTTTGTCAATGTCCCGGCCGGGGGCCAGGGCCCGCCCCCGCCCGGCCGGCGCGCTGCCGGCCGGGCGGGGCCGAGGGGAGCGGGCGCGCCTGGGCCCTCTCGTCCGGACCGTGCCGGAACAGGAAGCAGGAAGCAGGGCCAGGCCCTGCTTCCTGCTCCGAGCGGAAGGCCCTAGGCGGCCAGGGGCTCTTGGGCGCGGCGGGAACCGGCCCGGACCCGCTGCACCATCTCCGGGGTCATGAGCGCGTCCGGGGTGTCGACCAGGCCCGCGACCCGCATGAACGTGGCCGTGACCGCGCCGTCGACCGCCGCCGCGGCCTGGAGCTCGGCCATGTAGGCGCCGGTCGCCTCCCACTCGGCGGTGCGTTCGCCCTCGACCTCCGGATAGCCGAGGTCGGAACCGGCCGAGAACTGCCAGGGCACCTCGATGACCTGGGCGATGTCCGCGAGGAACGCCTTCGGGTCCACCTCGCCCCGGCTCACGTGCTCGCGCAGCACCAGTGCCTCCAGCGCGGCGACGGTCATGCCCTGCCCGTAGACCGGGTTGAAGCTGCACGCCGCGTCACCGAGGACCAGCAGGCGGCCCGGGAAGCGGGACAGCCGCTCGTAGCGCCGGCGCCGGCTGGCCGGATAGCGGAAGACCGCGCCGTCGTCGACCGGCTCGGCGTCGTGGATGGCGTCGTGGATGTCGGGCACCGGGAGCGTGCGGGCCCACCGGAGGAAGCCGTCCAGGTCCGCGGGGGCGCTGTCGCCCAGCACTCCGGTGAGGGACACCACGACCAGGCCGTCCTCGATCCGGGACAGGAACGCGCCGCGCCGGTGGCTCGGCGAGGAGACGGGGTTGATCGACAGGTCGCCGTTCAGCACCGCCTCGTCGCGCAGCCGGAACCTGCGCGTGGTGTAGCTGAGGTCGATCCGGATGCGCTCCTCCTCGGGGCGCTCGTACCCCAGCTCCTCCAGCCACAGCGGGGTGCGCGACGCGCGCCCGGTGGCGTCGACCACGAGATCGGCCGGGATCGTGCGCTCCCCGGCCCCCGGCTCCAGGGACTGCACGCGGACCCCCGTGACCGTCTCCCGGGCGTCGTCGGCGACCAGGCCGACGATGTCGTGCCGCTCCAGAAGGCGCACCCCCGGCAGCGCGGCGACCCGCTCGCGCACCCGGCTCTCCAGCACCGGCCGCGTGGCGGAGACGCAGATCAGCCCGGTCGTACCGGGGCTGAGCCGGCGGCCGTTGAAGAACCAGCGCAGCTCCCCCAGGTCCCCCGTCGGGATGCCGGCCTCGACGGCCTCCCGGGTGAAACCGGGGAAGAGCTCGTCGAGGATCTGCTGCCCGCGCGCGAGCAGCCCGTGCACGTGGCGCCCCTGCCCCACGCCCTTGCGGGCGGTTCTCGTCCCGCTGATCGCGTCGCGCTCGACGACGAGCACCTCGCCGTAGGAGCCGGCGAGCACGCGCGCGGCCAGGAGCCCCGCCATGCTGCCGCCGAGCACCACCGCGCGCTCGCCCACCCTGCCGGTCATGCACTTCACCTCTCTCGCGGATGCGCGGGCCGTCAGGCGGCGTGACGCGGGCTGTTCTGGTACGCGGCCAGGAACCACCGCCCGTCGCGCTTGACGACGACCCAGGAGGCGTGGACGGCGCGCTCGGCGCTCGGCTCGCTCTCGCCGGGGGCGAGGATGCCGCCCCGGGTGATCAGGATGCCCGACTCGCTGTTGGCGAAGCGCAGGTCGACGGGGGTGCCGACGACGCGGGTGCCCTTGAAGGGGCCCTGGAACGCCTCGGCCATGAAGGCCCGGATGCTGTCGCGGCCCTGCTGGAAGACCCCCGGGATGATCATGGTGCCGTCGGGGGTGAAGACCTCGGCGAAGGCGTCCGCGTCGTGCGCGGCCCAGGCCTCGACGATGCGCTGCGGCAGCGCGGCGACGGCGGCCTTGTCCTCGTCGGTCACGGCGGCGGTGGTCTCGACGGTCTGCGCGCTCATGTGCTGCTCCTGGGATGGTCGGTCGGCGGAGGGACTCAGATGTAGAGGGTGTTGGGCTCGAGGCCGCACAGGACCCGGCCGTACAGCTCGTTGTTGGTGTCCGGGTTCATCAGCGCGTGCAGGCTGACGGCCTGGATGTCGCGGCTGATCCGCTGCATGGGGACGTCGCGGTAGATCGAGGAGCCGCCGGAGGCCGCGGCGAGGATGCCGACGGCCTCCTTGGCGAGGCGGACCACTGCGCCCATGTCGGCGCGGGCGCGCGCCCGCTCCTCAAGGGTGAACTCCTCGCCGGCCAGGCCCTTGGCGTCGACGAGGCCGGCCAGACGGTGGGCGTGGAACTCGGCCTGGTCGGTCTTCAAGGTGGCCTCGGCCACCTGGTGGTGGGTCAGCGGGGCCTCGGCCTGGCTCTGGTAGGCGGTGTAGGTCAGGGCGCGGCCGGGCAGCCGCTCGAAGAAGACGTCACGCGCGGCGCGGGCGAGACCGAGGGCGGTGCCGACCGAGGAGACGGCGGCGACCGGCAGCAGCGGCACCCGGTAGACCGGGCTCGTGGCGTTCCGCTCGGAGGCGTACCGGCCCTGCAGGATCGCCGGGAGCGGGATCACCCGCTCCTGCGGGACGAAGACGTCCCGGGCGACGGTGCTGACGCTGCCCGTGCCGCACAGACCGGAGGTGTCCCAGTCGTCGACGATCTCCAGGTCGGACATCGGGACGAGCGCCATCACCGGCAGGTGCTGCCCGTCGGGCAGCGGCTGGACGGCGATGATCTCCTGCCAGTGGGCGTGCCGGGCCCCGCTGACGAAGCCCCACCTGCCGTTGACGACGATGCCCCCCTCGGCCGGAACGGCCTGCGCCGACGGGCTGAGGGTGCCGCAGATACGCACGTCGGGGGTGGCGAACACCTCGTCCTGGACGCTGTCGGGGAACAGGCACGCCATGAAGGTGGGGATCCAGTAGACCGACGCCGTCCAGGCGGCGGCCCCGTCGGCGCGGCCGAGCTCGGCGCCGACCTCGACCAGGGTGCGGGTGTCCGCCTCGTAGCCGCCGTAGCGCTTGGGCACGCGCAGCCTGAACAGGCCCGCCTCGGCCAGCGCCTCGATCGTCTCGTCCTGCAGCCGCCGGTCCTGCTCCGCCTGCGCGGCGTTCTTCTTCAGGAGCGGTGCCAGTGCGGCGGCGCGCTGCACCAGGTCCGCTCGCGTGGGGACGTCGGCGGTGAGCATCGTGGGGTCCTCCCAAAGGTCACGCGGGTGTCGGTCGTCGAAGCGGACCGTTTCGCATCCCCGACGCTCACATCGCGCCGGTCCGCGGGGCACCTTCCTTCTTGCGCAGTCGCGGTGGTCGCCGCGACTTCGGCACGTCGGCGCCCCCGGCCGGCCGCTCGCGCACGCAGCAAGAAGCCCCGGGCCCCCGGCAGCTGCCACGATGAGGCGCATGACCGATCAGCAGCACGGCCGAACAGGCGGCACCCAGGGGCAGGGGACGCGTCCGTTGACGGGCGAGGAGTACGTGGAGAGCCTGCGCGACGACCGCGAGGTCTACCTGTACGGGGAGCGCGTCAAGGACGTCACCGCGCACCCCGCCTTCCGCAATCCGGTGCGGATGACCGCCCGGCTGTACGACGCGCTGCACGACCCGGCCCACCGCGGCGTGCTCACCACCGCGACCGACACCGGCGGTGGCGGCTACACCCACCGCTTCTTCACCACACCCCGCAGCGCCGAGGACCTGGTCGCCGACCAGGGGGCCATCGCGGCCTGGTCCCGGATGAGCTACGGCTGGATGGGGCGCAGCCCCGACTACAAGGCCGCCTTCCTCGGCACGCTCGGGGCCAACGCCGACTTCTACGCCCCTTTCTCCGACAACGCCCGCCGCTGGTACCGCGAGTCGCAGGAGAAGGTCCTGTACTGGAACCACGCCATCGTGCACCCGCCGGTCGACCGCAGCCGCCCGGCGGACGAGGTGGCGGACGTCTTCGTCCACGTGGAGAAGGAGACCGACGCGGGCCTGGTCGTCAGCGGCGCGAAGGTGGTCGCCACCGGTTCGGCCCTCACCCACCACAACTTCATCGCGCACTACGGCCTTCCGGTCCGCAAGAAGGAGTTCGCGCTGGTCGCCACCGTGCCCACCGGCGCGCCCGGGGTGAAACTGATCTGCCGTCCGTCGTACACGGCGATGTCCGCCGTGATGGGCAGTCCCTTCGACTATCCGCTGTCCTCGCGGCTGGACGAGAACGACACGATCCTCGTCCTGGACAAGGTGCTGATCCCGTGGGAGGACGTCTTCGTCTACGGCGACACGGCCAAGATCCAGATGTTCTCGGGGCAGTCGGGCTTCCTGGAGCGCTTCACCTTCCACGGCTGCGTACGCCTGGCGGTGAAGCTGGAGTTCCTCGCCGGCGCGCTGGCCAAGGCGCTGGAGATCACCGGGACACAGGACTTCCGGGGCGTGCAGACACGCCTCGGCGAGGTGCTCGCCTGGCGGAACCTGTTCTGGGGGCTGTCGGACGCCGCGGCGCGCAACCCGGTCGAGTGGCGGGGCGGGGCCGTGCTGCCCAACCCGCAGTACGGCATGGCCTACCGCTGGTTCATGCAGATCGGGTATCCCCGGATCAAGGAGATCGTCCAGCAGGACGTCGCCAGCGGCCTGATCTATCTCAACTCCAGCGCCGAGGACTTCAAGAACCCGCGGATCCGTCCCTACCTCGACAAGTACGTGCGCGGTTCGAACGGTGTCGACGCCGTCGAGCGTGTCAAGGTCCTGAAGCTGCTGTGGGACGCGGTGGGCACCGAGTTCGGCGGGCGGCACGAGCTGTACGAGCGCAACTACTCGGGCAATCACGAGAACGTCCGCACCGAGCTGCTGTTCGCCCAGACGGCGAGCGGGCAGATCGACGACTACAAGGCGTTCGTCGAGCAGTGCCTGTCCGAGTACGACCTGGACGGCTGGACGGTTCCCGACCTCGACTCCTTCGCCGGGCTGCGGGAGGCCCGGGCCGGTCTGCTCGGCGGCTGAGCCGCGCGCCGGGGCCGAGCCGCGCGCCGGGACGACGGGGCGCGGCCGGCCCGCTCAGGAGCGGCCCAGCAGGTCGGCCAGGAACGGCGCGATCACGCCGGGCACCACCTTGCAGTCCAGGACCAGGGTGCCCGGGCAGCCGCTCTCCCGCCACGCGCGCACCGCGCCGAGGTCGCCGGTGCCCCGCACGGTGACCGCCGTGGCGCCCAGCGCGCGGGCCACCGCGGCGAAGTCGGTGTCGGCGAAGGCCATCGTCGCCGGGTCGGCGCCGCGCGGCGCGTACATGTGCGCCTCGAAGCCGTACGCCGCGTCGTCGTAGACCACCACGAGCGCCGGCCGGCCCGACCGCACCAGCGTGTCCAGCTCGGGCAGCCCCATCAGCGCGCCGCCGTCGCCCACCGCCGCCACGGTCAGGCGGTCGGGCCGCCCTACCGCCGCGCCGACCGCGCCGGCCAGGCCCAGGCCGATGCTCTGGAAGGCGGCGCCGGTGAAGACGAAGCCCGCCGGGTCGGGCACCGGCCAGTACATCGCGGGCCAGGCGATGAAGTGCCCGCCGTCCAGCACCACGGTGCGTTCCCTCGGCAGCAGCGCGGCCAGTTCCCGCGTCAGGGTGCGCGGGTCGATCCGGTCGGCGGTGGACGCGTCCCGGTGGCCGGCGTCCGCCCAGCCGGCCCGCGCCCGCTCCACGGCCGCGGCGCGCCGGGTCCGCCAGTCCGATGCGGCGAGCGCCCGCCGCCCGGCCTCGTCGAGCAGCCGTACGGCGACGGCGTGGGCGTCGCCGCGCACGACGAGGTCGGCCCGCCGCGCCCCGGCCCGTCCGTCCAGGTCGACCTGGACGACGGTGGCCGCCGGGTCGAGGATCCGCCCGCCGTGCAGGGTGAAGGTGTCCAGGCTCGCGCCGAAGGCGACGACCACGTCGGCCTCGCCCATCAGCGTGGCCGCGGCCGGTGCGGCGAAGCCGCCGCAGACCCCCAGCGACCAGGGGCTGTCGTGGAACATCCCGTTCGCCATGACGGTCGTCGCGAACAGGGCGCCGAGGCGGTCGCCGAGTTCCCGGAGGATCTTGCCGGCGCCGGAGTGCCAGGCCCCGAGCCCGGCGAGCAGCAGCGGGCGGCGGGCCCCGGCCAGGGCGGCGAGAGCCTTGTCCAGTGCCTGGCCGTCCACGGCGGGTGGCGTGCCCGCCCCGGTCCGGGCCGGGGCGCTCGGGGCGTTCCCGCCGAGCGGGCGGTCGATCAGGTCGCCCGGCAGGAAGAGGGCGACGGGGCGGCGCCCGTCCCGGGCCAGGCGCACGGCCGCGGCGGTGTCCGCGCGGGCCGTCGTCGTCCCGGTGAGCCGGACGACTCGGACGCCGAGCGCGGCCATGAGCGCGCTCTGGTCGATGTCGTGCGGCCTCGGCCCGCTCACCGGCGCGTCGCCGCACAGCAGGACGACCCCGCTGCGGTTCTTGGCCGCGTCGGCCAGCGCGGTGACGGTGTTGGTGATGCCGGGCCCGTGTGTCGTGGTGCAGACCGCGACCTCGCCGGTCGCCCGGAAGTAGGCGTCGGCCATGGCCATGGCCCCGCCCTCGTGCCGGGCCGCCGTGTAGTGCACGCCTGCCGCCGTGAGGGCGGCGGTGGCCAGGACGTTCCCGCCGCCCACCACCCCGAACGCATGGCGGATGCCACCGGCGGCGAGGGTCTGCCCGACGGCCTGCGCGAGTGTGGTCATGCGTGGCTCCATGAGGTGAGTGAAGCGGCTTCCCGGAGGAAGGGGGGTGCCGCGCGCGGGCGGTTCCTGGCCGCCCGCCGGTCAGGCGAGTTCGAAGATGACCTCGCCGACGGTCATCTCGATGCGGTTGGTGCGCACCAGCTCCCAGCCGCCCTCGGCGAAGACCGACTCCCAGTCCTCCACGGTGGGCAGGAAGGTGCCCATCAGGTCGTGGCCGAGCTCGAAGCCGAGCGTGAAGACGGGCAGTTCGGTGTCGGGCAGTGCGGTGCGGGTGGCGTCGCCGATCAGCAGGCGCCGGGCCGCGGGGAAGACCTCCCGCAGCCGGCGCAAAGTGGCCACGCAGTTCTCCCGCGGCCAGAAGTCGTGGCCCATCATGAAACAGGTGAGCAGTTCGACGTCGGCGTACTCGGGGCGGGGATCGAGACGGAGCACATCGCCCCGGACGAACTCGGCGCGGCCGGCGAACCCGGCCTCGGCCGCCTCCTTCCTGGCCACCTCGAGGGACGGCTGCGCGATGTCGATGCCGACGCCCGTCGTGCCCGGGTGGCGGTCGAGGATCTGCATCAGGCGCGCGCCGCTGCCGCATCCGAGGTCCGCGACGCGGGTGAAGGGGAAGTCCACCCGGTCCATGGCGGCCCAGAAGGTGGGCGCGTAGGTGACCTGGTCGATCTCCCGGCAGGCGTAGGCGATGGCGGCGGCGTCCCGCTGGTAGTAGTCGCCCGTACGGTTCTCGGTGCGCAGCACGGAGGGCATCTGCCGAAACAGCTCGGCGCTGCCCCGGGTGAGCCAGTGGAAGAACGCCTTGCTGCGGTACATCTCGTCGAAGCCGTCGAGGGTGCGGACCTCGGTTCCCTCGCGCCGTACCAGTCCGACCGCCGCGAGGGCGCGGAAGAGACCGGTGGTCGACTGGGGGTCGAGGCCGGAGCGCGCGGCGAAGTCGGCCGCGTCCAGGGTCCTGGTGCGGTGCAGCTCCTCCAGTGCGCCGATCTCCCAGGCCGCGGCGATCGCCCAGGCCGCCACCGCGGAGTTGTAGAGGGAGGCAATGCCGCGCGCTTTGCCCTGTGCGATGTCAACAGTCACTGCTCTGCACCTCGTCATCCGGACGGTCCAGGGGTCGGTCACCTGCGCTCCATGCTTCAAGCAGGGCGAGCGGAGGGGCATCTTTGACGTTGCTCCGCCCGCCCGTGCCCCGCGGGCGCGCCGGCGGTCAGCGCGTCGGCCGCCCCCGCAGGGCCTGCTCCAGGGCACGCTCCAGCGGGCTCAGGGGCAGGCCGCTCAGACGCTCCGGATGGCCGGGCGGGGGCCCGTCCGCCACCGCGGTGCCGAGCGCGTGCGGCGACGCGCCGATCCACAGCCAGCCGAAGCCGGACAGGCACCCGTAGGCGGACCGTGCCAGCCGCCTGGCCAGGCGCAGCGCGGGAACGGCCGGCCGGCGGCCGGCGGCGGACGGCGGGTCGGCAGATGTCACGGGCCGACCGTCACACCCGGCCGGCGGCCGGCGCATCTCGCATCGTGCGCCGTTCACCGGCCCGCCGCAGCGCGCGCTGTCCGCGCCGGCCCTGCTGAAGGGCCGGCGCGAGTTCCAGGGGGGCGCAGGCGTCGCCCTCGCGCAGGATGGCGGAGGCCCGGGCGAGCTGGCCGACGATCCGGTCCAGGACGTCGGCGACCGGGCCCGCGTTGTGGGCGAGGACGTCACTCCACAGCCACGGGTCGCCGCCGGCGCCGCGCAGCGCGTCGCGCAGCCCGTCGTCGGCGAGGCCCAGGAACGCCTCGGAGCTGTCGGCGAACCGGGCGGCGAGGGTGGCCGCGACCAGGTGCGGGGCGTGGGACAGTTCGGCGACGACGCGGTCGTGGAGCGGGGGCGCCAGGTCCATCCGGTGCGCCCCGCACGCCTCGATCAGCGCGTCCACCGTCTCGAGCGCCCAGCCGGGCGTGGTCTCGTACGGGCATACCGCCCAGGGCCGGCCCGTGAAGCGGCCGGCGTCCGCGCCGCCGCGGCCGGGGGCGTCGGGGCCGGCCAGCGGATGCCCGGGCACGTACCCCTTGAGGTCGCAGCCGCGCAGCTCCGCCTCCGCGCACACGATGTCCTTCACGGCGGCCGTGTCGGTGTAGACGTGCCCGAGTCCCCTGCTCTGCGCACTGTGCAGGGTGTCGACGACGGCCGACGGCGCGGTGGCGACGACGACGAGGTCGGCGGGCGCGAGCGCGGGACTCCAGGCGGTCCCGGCGCCGAGGGACACGGCCTCGGCCAGCGTCTGCGGATCGTCGTCGCTCAGGGCGACCCGCACGCCGGCGGCGGTCAGCGCGAGGGCGACCGAGGTGCCGGTGGTGCCGCAGCCGATGACGACGGCGGTGCGCAGGATGGTGGTCATGGAGGGCTCCTCGCGGCGAGCGGCCGGGCGGCCTCGGCGGGTGGGTGCGGTCCGCGGGCGGGCGGCGGGCGGCGGACCCGGCCGCCGGTGCGGTGGTGGGGGGCGGCCGGTGCGGTGGGGGGAGGCGGCCGGTGCGGTGGGGGGAGGCGGCCGGTGCGGTGGGGGGAGGCGGCCGGTGCGGTGGGGGGGGCGGCCGATGCGGTGGGGGGAGGCGGCCGGTGCGGTGGGGGGAGGGTGGTTCGATGGGGGGACAGTCGGCCCCTCAGTGGTCGCGGCCCCGGTGGGCGAACTGACCGGGCTTGCGGCCCTCGCCGGCGGGGCCGCGGTAGGCCTGGGCGATGTCCAGCCAGCGGTCGGCCTCGGCGCCGGTGGCGACGAGGGCGAGGTCGTCGCGGTGGCGGCGGCGGGTGACCAGGAGGCAGAAGTCCTCGGCAGGCCCGGTGATCTTGTTCTCGGCGTCTTCGGGCCCGTACGCCCACACCTCGCCGTTGGGTGCCGTCACCTCGATGCGGAACGGGTCGGCCGGCGGGGTCAGGCCCCGGGAGAGGTAGCCGAAGTCCCGGGTGAGGGAGGCGAAGAAGACCAGGTGGCGCAGGCGTCCGGTGGGCTCGCGGCGCACACCGAGCGCGTCGGCGATGTCCTGGCCGTGGCCGAAGACCTCCATGATCCCGGCGGAGGCGAGGACGGCCGGCGGCAGCGGGTTGACCAGCCACGGCACGACCTGGCCGGCGGGGACGGCGGCGAGCGCGTCGACGGACCTCTGGCCCAGGGCGCGGAAGCGGGCGAGGAGTTCGGCGGGCGGGAAGGCGTTGAACTGCTTGAGGGCGGCGTCGACGGCGGCGTCGAAGTCGCCGGCGGCGCCGGCGGCGAGGCCGGCGAAGGCCTCGGGGTCGGAGGCGGCGGTGCCGGCCAGGTGGAAGATGAAGGTCAGGTGGGCGATCTGGTCGGCGATGCTCCAGCCCGGGGCGGGGGTGGGGGTGTGCCAGGCCCGCTCGTCCAGGCTCTCGACCAGGCGGGCGGTCTCCTCGATGTCGGTGGCGAGGTCCTTCACGACGTCGTTCAGCGTGTTCATGATCTCTCCTTCGGCGGGATGTGCGGTCGGGGCCGCCGGTCAGCGGGCGGCGGATGTCGTGGGGCGGGCGGGTCCGTCGAGGCGGGTGCCGATGCGGACGGCGGCGGTGAGCGCCGCCCAGGAGGCGAGCTCCACCAGCTCCCGGTCGCCGGGATGCGGGGCGCGGAACGCCGCGATGTCCGCGTCGGTGATCTGGGAGGGGTTGAGGGCGATGAGGAGGGCCAGCCGGGCGGCGGGCAGGTGCCCGGCGGCGAGAGGGGCGGTGGCGGTGTCCAGCCAGGCGCGGCTCGGGCCGGGCACGGTGCCCTCGCGCACGGCGAGTTCGGCGTGCAGCAGCGCACGGACGGCCTCGGGGACCCAGCGCTCGGCGGCGGCGTCGACGGAGGCGACGGCCCGGGCGAGGGCACCGGCGACGGCCGGGCTGTCCTTCGCCCAGCCGAGTCCGGCCGGCAGCGGCGCGGCCGGCAGCAGGCCCAGCGAGGCGCCGGGTGCCACGGTCGCCGTGGGGTCGGGGCGCATGGCGCGGGCGACCATCCGCATCACCGGGGCGCGGCCCGCGGCGGGCGCCGCGCCGGGGACGGGCGAGTCGGGCAGGAAGAGCCGCACCATCCGGTTGAGGTAGTGGAAGGTGACGGCGGTGCCGAGGATCTCGGGGGCCTGGGCCGCGTCGAAGGGCGGCGGTCCGCCGCCAGCGGCCGGGGATCCGCCGCTGCGGTACGCCCACCGGGCGAGCGGGGCGTGGCCGCCGGCGCCGGGCAGGGTGGCGAGCTTGGCCTCGTGGACCTCGACGCAGTACGGGCAGTCGTTGGCCCGGGAGACCGCGGTGGCGACCGCTTCCTTGGCGGCCCGGCTCACCCGGCCCTCGGCGAGGAGGGTCTCGCGCAGCAGCAGCCATGCGGCGGCGAGCGCCTCGGGCGCCGGCGAGTGCAGCGCCAGGGGCGGGGCGACGACGCCGAACTCGCGCCGGGCCTGGGCGTAGACCTCGGCCACCAGGCCGTGGGCCTCGGCCTGCCGGACGGCCGCGATGTGCCGGATCTGCTTCAGGGAGCCCTTCAGCAGGGTTCTTACGAGCGGTCGCACCGCCGCCTCCTGGGTTCGGGTACGAGTTGCGTGAAGCAACTCAGAGGTCACATGGAAGGTTTCGTGAAGCAACTCAGTGGCGCCGGAAAGCCGTGCCGGGGTGTCAGACGCCGGTGAGCTGGTCGCGCCTGAGCAGAGGCAGCACCCCCTTGCGTCCGCCGGTGTGGCCGGTGGGGGCCGGAGCGCCGTAGGTGACCTCCACTCCCCTGGCCCGGGCGGCGGCCACGATGTGCGGTACGGCCCGCTCGGCGACGGCGGCGATGGTCATGGCCGGGTTGACGGTCAGGGCGCCGGGGACGGCGGAGCCGTCGGTGACGAAGATGCCGGAGTGGCCGCGCAGTTCGTTGGTGTCGTCCAGCGCCGAGGTGCGCGGGTCGTCGCCCATGCGGCAGGAGGCCAGCGGGTGGACGGTGTAGGCGCCGACCAGGTCGTTGGTCCACGGCATCACCTTCGCCAGGCCGTCCTTCTCCAGGATCTCCTTCACGTCGGCGTCGGCCTGGTTCCAGCCGTGCCAGGTGTTCTTCGTCGGCTTGTACGACAGGTTGCCGCGGCCGAGCATCTGCTGGGAGATGCGGTGGGAGTTGCCGGTGGCCGGCGGCGGTCCGAAGACGCCCTCGTTGTCGTCCTCGGTCATGCAGAAGATCGTCAGCCAGGACTTCCAGTTCTTCAGGATCTCCTTCTTCTCCTTGCCGAACCAGGTCGGCCCCGTGGCGTCGGGCACCTGCGCGAGGATGGTGCCCAGGCCCGGCGGGAAGTAGAGCTGCTCCAGGGAGTAGCGGGAGTACTCCGGCAGGGAGCCGTCGAGCTTGTCCCAGCTGGCCACGGTCGGGCCCTTGCCGATGGCGTTGGCGCCGTAGGGCAGGTGGCCGTCGCCGCGGCTCAGGCCGAGGACCTCGGCGACCTTGTCCTCGTCGAGGACGGCCGTGTTGAGGCGCTCGCCGTTGCCGGAGAAGTAGCGGCCGACGGCGTACGGCATCGCGCCGAGGTGGGCCTCGCTGCGCTGCAGGATGACGGGGGTGGCGCCGGCGCCCGCCGCCAGTACGACGATCTTGGCCTCGATGACGCCGGAGCCGGTGTGCAGGCGGTAGTCCTCGTCGTCGACGACGTTGTAGTGGACCCGGTAGCCGCCGTCGGCGGTCCGCGTCAGGTACTGCACCTCGTGCAGCGGGCGGATCTCGGCGCCGTGGGCGACGGCGGCCGGGAGGTAGTTGGCGGTGAGCGACTGCTTCGCCTCGAACCGGCAGCCGGCCATCATGAAGTTGCAGTTGACGCACCTGGAGTTGTCGATCGCGGCGGCGAGCGGGTTGGCGGTGCGCCCGGCGTGGTCGCAGGCCGCGGCCCACAGCCCGCCCGCGTAGGAAGCCTCGCTCCAGTCGGGCCTGCCGACCGACAAGGACTCCTCGATGCGGTCGTACCAGGGGTCGAGGGTGTCGCGGCTGATCGCCTTGGGCCACATCCGGCGGCCGATGCTGCCGCGCCGCTCGAAGACGAACCGGGGGGCCCGCGGCATGGCCGCGAAGTAGACGACGCTGCCGCCGCCGACGCAGTTGCCGCCCAGCACGCTCATGCCGTCGCCGACGACGAAGTCGAAGATGCGCGTGTAGGAGGAGCCGAGCTTGTAGTCGTGCTCGAACTCGTCGTTCTCCAGCCAGGGCCCGCGCTCCAGGACGGTGACCTCGGCGCCGCCGGCGGCCAGGTGGTAGGCGGCGATCGCGCCGCCGAAACCGCTGCCGACGACCAGGACGTCGGTCTTTTCCGTGGCGTTGCTCATGCCGGGCTCCCGGTGGGGGTCGTGTCGGGGTGGGGCCGGGCGAGCCGGCGGCCGTAGCCGGAGTTCTCGAAGCGCCACAGCCCGTCGGCGTCCGGCTGGGTGATGCCCATGTCCGTCAGGCCCGGGTGTCCGGCCGCGAGCGCGTCGGCGGTGTGCAGGTGGGCGGCGGAGTCGTAGGCCATGTTGCAGAACAGGGAGAGCAGGACCCAGAAGTCCTTCTCCGGGTGGCCGGGCGTGGTCAGTTCCTGGATGAGGCGGACGCGGTCGTCGTAGGACAGGGAGACGAACGGCGGCACCGTCGGGTCGAGGGTGAGGCCGGCCTTCTCGGCGTGGGCCCTGGCGTGGCCGTTGACCCGGCTCGCCAGGTCCTCCAGGCCGTCGTGGATCCCGGTGGCGTCCCAGCGGAGCAGGTCCAGGGCCCCGGAGGCGACCGCGCCGCCGCCGGGGCTGACCCCGGCGATCGCCCGGTCCCCGGGCCAGCGCTTCTCCCCCGGGACGATGGTGTCGGCGTAGGCCTCGAGCGTGATGGTGGCCTCGGGCCCGATGTCGACCTTTCGCTCGGGAATTCTTCTCACTGCGGGCAACGGAGCCTCCGGTCTGGTTGTCGGCTGTTCCTGATGGCGTGAGAAGAAGCTAGGAGGAGTAGGTATTTTCAAACAACCGACGGCCGGGTGTTCGCCCGAACATGTGCGCGCCCTCCCGAGTCGCCAAAGTCGCCGCATCGAGGCCCGCCCGCCCCAGAAAAAACAGGACGTTCACTATTCTCTCGGCGGAGGTATTCCTCCGTAGCTGCCGGACCCCTTTCGCGACGGCGACGGGGGGAATTCCGGCACGCCTCCGTCTCGACCGTGGGGGGAAGGGGAGAGGTGAACAGCGACGACAGATCTCTGACACTGCCGGCCCACTTCACACACCGGGTGCGGATCGAGGCACTGCGGCCCGCCGACTCACCGCGCCTGAACGGCGTCGACGAGGCCCACGTACGGCGCCTCGCCGACATCTACGCCACACTGCCGCCGGTCCTCGTCCACCGCGCGACCATGCGCGTGATCGACGGGATGCACCGCGTCGCCGCGGCCGCCGCCAAGGGCCTCACCTCCGTGGAGGTGCAGTACTTCGACGGCGCGGAGGAGGACGCGTTCCTCCGGTCGGTGACGGCCAACGTCGCCCACGGCCTGCCGCTGTCCACGGCCGACCGCAAGGCGGCCGCCGAACGCATCCTGCGCTTCGGCCGCAACCTCTCCGACCGGGCCGTCGCCGCCTACACCGGACTGGACGCCAAGACGGTGGCCTCGATCCGCCCTCGTTCAACCGCGGAATCTCCGCGGCCGAACATCCGGATCGGGTCCGACGGCCGCGCCCACCCCCTCGACCGCACGGCCGAGCGGATCCGGGCCGCGGAGCTGATGACCCGCCGCCCCGACCTGCCCCTGCGGGCCATCGTGAAGGAGACCGGCCTGTCCCTCGGGACGGCCCACGACGTGCGCCGGCGGCTGCTGCGCGGTGAAGCCCCCGTCCCCGCAGGCCGCCGGCGCACACCGGTACCCGAGGCCGCCCGCCGGGAGCGGACCGTCCCCCCGGAGCCGTCCGGTGCCGCCGACGCCACCGGCGCCCCCCTGGGCGCCGGCCGCTCCCGCGGCCCGCTGGAGACTCTGCGGCGCCTGGCCGGCGATCCGTCGCTGCGGCACTCCGAGTCCGGGCGGCGCTTCCTGCGCTGGCTGCACACCCACTTCGTGCTCGACGAGGCATGGCGGCAGCAGGCCGGCGCGGTGCCCCCGCACTGCACCGACACCGTCGCGGAACTGGCACTGCAGTGCGCAGGCGCCTGGAAGCGGTTCGCCGAGGAGCTCGGCAGACGGCGGCTGTCCGACGCCGCCCCCGCCCGGACCCGGCCGCAGGGTCCCGGCGGGGCGCATCTCAACGACAGGGAGAAACGGTGACCACCACCGCCATCGAAGCCGCCGTCCTGCGGGTGATCGATGAAATGCGCGCGAACCTCGGACAGGAACTGACCATCGACGACATGGCCCGCACGGCCATGTTCAGCAAATTCCATTTCACCCGGGTGTTCCGTGAGGTGACAGGCACGTCTCCGGGGCGTTTTCTTTCCGCCCTGAGGCTCCAGGAGGCCAAACGCCTCCTGCTCGAAACGGATTTCAGCGTCGCCGACATCAGCAGCCAGGTCGGGTACAGCAGCGTGGGCACGTTCAGCTCGCGCTTCAAGTTCTGCGTCGGCGTCTCCCCGAGCATGTTCCGGGAACTGGAGGGGTTCGCCCGCGCCATCGGACAGGACGGGCAGGACGGGCAGGACGCGGCCGGCGGCACCGCCCGCGCGACGCTGCGCGGACGGGTGCAGCTGCTCGACGAACGGGCGCCCGGCCGCTGCTTCGTCGGGCTGTTCCCCGCGCCCGTCCCCCAGGGGCAGCCGGTGCGCTGCGCGGTCCTGGACGGGCCCGGCCCGTTCGAGCTGTGCGACGTCCCGCCCGGTACCTGGCACATCCTGGTGCACTCCGTCCCGTACGGCTACGAGCACCTGCCCTCCGGCAGCGGCGCCGAGGACGTGGTCTCCGTCGGCAGTTACGGGCCGGTGACCGTGCGGGAGGACACGCTGCTGATGCCCGCGGAGATCGTGCTGCGCCCCTTGGACGCCATGGACCCGCCGGTGCTGACGGCACTGCTCGACCTGCGCAGCAGCACGCTGGAGCGCATCGCCGGCTGACCGTACGACGGCGGGGGGCCGGCACGGTGACCGTGCCGGCCCCCCGCCGGTGTCCGCGTGTCGTGCCGCCGGCCGTGGCTCAGTCCGCGGGGCGGACCGTCATCGGCAGTCCGCCCCGCATCCGCAGCGACATCATCGGCTCGGCGACGCCCCGGTGCCCGGGCACCACGGACAGGTCCAGGTCCCGGCTGACGAGCGCGGTGACGAACACCGCCTCCATCATCCCGAGGTTGCTTCCGATGCAGAACCGCGGCCCCGCGCCGAAGGGGATGTACGCGTAGCGGTGCCGGTGGGCCACGCGCGAGGCGTCGAAGCGGCCCGGGTCGAACCGCTCCGGTTCGTCCCACAGGTCCGGGTGGCGGTGCAGGGTGTACGGGCACACCAGCACGTCGGCACCGGCCGGCACGTCGAAACCGCCGACCACGTCGGGGCGCCGGGCGATGCGCGGCAGGATCCACACCGGCGGGTACAGCCGCATCGCCTCCTGCACGACCTGCGTGGTGTACGTCAGCTTGTGCAGGTCCCCGGCCTCCGGCAGACGGCCGCCGGCCAGCACCGCACGCGCCTCCTCGCGCACCAGGTCCCGCGCGTGCGGGTGGCGGGCGAGCAGCAGCAGGGTCCAGCCGAGCGTGCTGGCCGTCGTCTCGTGACCGGCCAGCAGCAGGGTGACCAGCTCCTCCCGCAGCAGCCGGCGGGCCTGCGCCGGGTCCTCGCGCCTGCGGGCGGCGAGGATCATCCGGGCGAACGCGTCCTCGGCACCGTCCCCGTCCGACAGGCGCGCGCCGCGGTCGGCGACCAGCTCGTCCACGATGCGGGCCAGCTCCCGGCGGGCCCGGCGGAAGCGCCGCTGCGTGGCGAACGGCACCCACGTCGGCACCAGGCCCTGGGTGACCATGTCGAACATGGCCTGGTCCTGGACGGCCTCGAAGGCGTGGGCGATGCCGCCGTGCCCGTCCAGGCGGGTGTCCATGAGGGTGCGCCCGAGCACTCCGAGGGTGAGCCCGGTGACCTCCCGCAGTACGTCGACGGGGGTGTCCCCGGCGCGCCGGCGCAGCAGCTCCACCAGCCGGGCGGCCTCCTCGGCCACGGCCCCGGCCTGGGCGGTGATCCGGGCCGGCCGGAACGCGGGCTGCACCGTGCGGCGCTGGGCACGCCACAGTTCGCCCTCGCTGGTGAGCAGGCCGTCGCCGAGCACTTTGCGGGACTCCACCAGGCCGATGCCCTTGTGGTAGTTGGCAGCGTTGTCGGCCAGGACGTGCTTGGCGTAGTCCGGGCGGTTGAAGACGTACAGCTTCTTCGGTCCCATGCGGACGCGGACGGCGTCGGACAGTGCGGCCGCGTCCCGCATCATGCCGAGCCGGTCGACCGCCAGCTTGCGCAGCAGGCCAGGCAGCGCCCACACGGGCGGCCCGGGCGGATGGACACTCACGCGCGCTCCCCTTCCCCGGATGCGGCGAGCCGCCGGAAGCGGCCGCCGTGGAAGACCAGTGGTTCGCGGCCCGGCAGGTCCTCCAGGGCGAGCACCCGGCCGACGTGGACGGTGTGGTCGCCGCCGTCGTACGCCCGCCACCTGGCGCATTCGAAGTGGGCGGCGGCCCCCGCGATCAGCGGGGCGCCGCAGACCTCGCCGGGCAGCCAGTCCACGGCGTCGAACTGCGCGGCTCCCGGAGGACGGGAGCGGTCGGCGAAGTGACGGGCCACGTCCTCCTGCCCGGCGCCGAGGACCGACACCGCGAAGGTGTCGGCCTCGGCGAGGATCCGGTTCATCAGGGCGTCGTTGCCGACGCACAGCAGCACCAGGGCGGGGTCCAGCGACACCGAGGTGAAGGAGTTGGCGGTCATCCCCCGCGGGTGTGCCCCGCCGACCGTCACGACGGTCACACCGGTGGCGAAGGACCCGAGGGCCCGCCGCAGCCGCGCGGGACCGCCGGTGACGGCGTCCCGCGGCGGCGCGGCGGCCAGGGTTCTCATGCCGCCCGTCCCGTCAGCACCCGGCCGTGGACGGTGTACGGCTCCAGGGCGCGGGCCAGGGCCTCGGGGATGCGGGAGGGCACGGTGTCGGTGTTCGGCCCGCGCATGCACGCGATCCGCTGGCGCCCGCGGGCCACGAGGACCTCCGCCCCGCCGGTCACCTTGACGTAGTCGAAGGTGAACTCCAGCTGGGTCTGCCCCAGTTCGGACAGCCGCATCCGGATGGACAGTTCGTCGAAGGCGGTGATCTCGGCGAAGAACTCGCAGTCCACCTTCAGCGTGAACAGCTTCAGGTCGGCCTGCACCTCGGCCAGCACCTCCGGTGCCTTCTGGTGCAGGAACAGCTCCCGGCACCGGCCCTGCCAGCGCAGGTAGTTCACGTAGTAGACGTTGCCGACCAGGTTGGTCTCCTCGAAACCGACCGTGTGCCGGTACTCGAAGTAGTCTTCCGCCATGTCCTAGCCCCTCCCCTGTGCGGTGTGCGGTGCGTGTGTGAGGAACGCGAAGACGGCGGGCTCCAGGGCGTCGCGCAGCGCGGTGACGAAGGTCGCGATCCGCAGGTCGCCCGCGGCGAAGACCACCCAGGCGTCCTTGCGGCGCGGCAGCACCGTCAGGGGCGCGCCGGCCATGATGCCGGCCTTGCGCAGGCACTCCACGGCGCCCCACACCCGCGTGGCGGCGGTGTCCGGTGCCTCGCCCGTCTCCTGGGCGACCAGCTCGGCGACGGCCGCGTGGTCCCCGAGCAGCCCGCGCCACTCGTGGGCCGAGCGCATGCTGACCGCCTCGATGTCGCAGGCCACCTCGGTGTCGGAGACGGCGCTGAGGGTGACCCCCAGGCCGTGCGCCGCCGACACCGACAGGTGCCGGTCCGGTTCCAGCTCCGGCCGCCCGTCCGGGCGGTGCCGGACCGCCACCGGGCCGCCCAGTGCCCGTGCCGCCGCGTCCGCGGTGAAACCGCGGCGCTGGGCGACGGAACCGGCCGGGGCGTCCCCGTGCGGCTCGACGGCGACGGCGATACGGCCGCCGACGACGTCCTCCAGCGCGCGCTCCAGGTACGGGCCGAGCAGCGGGGCGACCCACGGGCCGGAGCCGTCGGTCTTGCGCACGGCGTGCAGGGTCAGGCCGTCCCAGCGTTCGACGACGGTGCCGTTCTCGTCGCGCACCGCGATGTCGTACACGTAGGTGTCGCCGTCGCGGCTGCGTTCGACGGCGGTGTACCGCAGCCGGCCGGGGACGTGGTCGCCCGAGCCGAGCGCGTGGATGCGCTCCACGCCGGACGGCAGCAGGGTCGCGTCGGGGACGCACACCTGGTTGCCGTGCATGAGCGCGTCGCGCATGCCCGGGTCGGCCAGCAGCAGCCGGCCGGGCAGGAAGCCGGCGAACCAGCCCTCGGGCTTTTGCTCGACGGCGACCTCGGCGTCCACGTGCCGGGCGGCGGCCCGGTGGAAGCGGCGCAGCCGCTGGAAGCGGGCGCCCTGGAACAGGATGCCGCCGTACAGGTCGGTGGCCGGGTCCAGCGGAACGGCCGGGGTGTCGTCGGGCACCTGCAGCGGCGGGCCGTCGGGCACGGCGGCCTCGGTGAACACCAGGCGGGCCCGGAAGTGCTCGGCGGCGAACCCGGTGTCCTCGGCGTGGATGGCGACGTCGACGGTGTCGGGACCGGTGACGGTCGCCGCGATCCTGATGCGGGTGCTGCCGCTCGGCGGCACCACGATGGGCCGCAGGAACCGGGCGTCCTCGATGACCGGGACGCCGGTGCGGCCGGTGACCGCGGCAGCGACCTGGGTCATGGCCTCCATGCCGATGACGGCGGGCAGCAGCAGGTTGCCGTCGAGCAGGTGGTCGGACAGGTACGGGTCGGTCCCGGCGTTCAGCTCCGCCTCGGTGACCAGCTCGACGCCGTGGTAGCGCACCAGCGGGTTGCCGGTGAAGCGCAGCATCGGCAGGTCCGGCAGGTCGCGGCGGACGGTGTCGATGCCCTCGGTGCGGCCGCTGACGACCGTCACGACGGGCGCGTCCGGGTCCTCGATCAGGCGCAGCAGGATGTCCACGCCCTGGTCCGGGGAGACCGGGGTGATGCCCTCGCGGGACAGGGACTCGACGACGGAGAGCTTCTCGCCCATGCCGACGCCGGACCACACCGACCACTCCACGCAGCGGGCCCGCAGGCCGGGGTGGGCGCGGGCGGTCTCCTCGGTGAGGTCGGCCAGCCACTCGTTGGCGGTGGCGTAGTGGGCCTCGCCGCGCAGTCCGGCCCGGCCGATGATGCTGCCGAAGGTCACCAGCAGCTTGAGGTTGCCGGCGCCCACCGTGTCCAGGACCGTGCGCAGCCCGTCGACCTTCGGGGCGAAGGTCTGCTCGAAGTCGCTCGGGGCCAGCCGCGCCAGCGCGTTCGGCTCGTTGCGGCCGGCACCGTGCAGCAGGCCGGTGACCGTTCCGAGCTCCTCGGTCAGTTCGGCGACGGCCGCGGCGACCTGTCCGGGGACGGTGACGTCGGCACGCGCGTAGTGCACGCGCACGCCACCGGCGCGCATCCGCTCGAGGTTGTCGGCGAGCTCCCGGTCCCCGGCCGGGTCCGAGCGGCCCAGGACGGCCAGCGCGGCACCGGTCTTGCGGGCCACGGCCAGCGCGCACTCCGCGGAGATGCCCTTGCCGCCGCCCGTCACCAGCAGCACGTCCGAGGCGTCCAGCGGGGACGTGGTACGCCGCGGTGCCACGGGCAGGGCCCGCAGGGTCGGCACGCGGCGCACGCCGGCGTCGTCGTAGTGGACCTCGGTGAAGCGGGTGGTGGCCGCCACCTCGGCCACCACCCGTTCCACCACGTCCTGTGCGGCCGGGGTGTGGACGACGGTGGTGCGCAGGTGCGGGGCCTCCAGGTACAGGGACTTGGCCAGGCCGGCGGCGCCGCGCCCGTCCTGGACGAGGACGAAGCGGCGTTCGCGGTCGCCGGCGAGCACGCTGTGCGCGGCGGCCAGCACCCGGTCCACCTCCTGGCGCGCGCAGCCCTCGGGCAGCACGGCCAGCACGCCCGCGCCGACCCCGGCCCCCGCCAGTTCCCGGCGCAGCCGTTCGGCGTACGGATGTCCCTGGGGAGCGAACAGCTCCCAGTCCCCGTCGGTGCCGTCGGGGAGGACGTGCGGCCGGGCGACCTCGTCGAGGTCGACGGCGAAGGGGCGGGCCCACGGGGCGGCGCCCGCGACGACGGGGGCGGCGGGCGCCTCGGCGCCGCCGGTGCCGGCGAGGGTCTCCAGGGCCTCGGCCAGTTCGGCCAGGGTGGCGGTGGCGAAGTTGGTCGGCACCTGTGCCGCGGCGATCCCGAGGCGGGACGCCGCCTGGTTGACGATCTGGCCGACGGTGATCGAGCTCAGGTGGAGGTCGTCCAGGAGCCGACTGCCGGGGTCGACGAGTTCGGCGGGCAGTTCGGCGCGCTCGGCGACCAGGTCGCGCAGCACCTCCAGCGCGCCGGTGCCGTCCTCGGCCGGCTCCCCGGCGGCCGGTTCCTCACCGGTGGCCGGGGTGTCCGCGGAAGCCGGGGTGCCCGCCGAAGCCGACGTCGGCGCCGGGTGCTCGTCGTGCGGGGCCCCGGCCGCCGGGGCGGCGGGCCGCCGGCGGCGCCCGGACGGCACCCCCTCGCGCGGTGTCCGCTCACAGGGGCTGGTGAGGAAGGAGAACTCCTGGCCGACGGCGAGCGGCCGGATGAGCCGGTCCTCGAAGAGCCGCTCCAGGGCGACGGGCGCTCCGGCGACGAACGCGGCGCCGGCGACCGCGAGGGCGCTGCGCAGCGACTCGTCGTCGGTGTTCAGGGCGACGGCCGGGACACCGGTGGTGGCCTGGGCGAGGCCGCTGAGCACGCGTCCGGGCCCGACCTCGACGAACAGGTCGGCGTGGCGGGCCGCCTCGCTCACCGCCCGGGTGAAGCGGACGGGTCCGGTGATCTGCTCGGTGAGCAGCGCGGCCAGGTCCGTCCCGTCCGTCAGTTCCTCGCCGGTGACGGTGGAGACGACGCGGCCGGACGGGGAGCCGAGGCGGGCCGTGGCCAGCCAGGCGCCGAAGGCCGCGGCGGAGCCGGCGACGAGCGGTGAGTGGAAGGCGTGCGAGACGTTCAGGCGGGTGCAGGCGACCCCGGCCCGCTGGGCGCGGCGCCGGAGTTCCTCGATGTCCGCCGGCGAACCGGCGATCACCGTCTGCTCCGGGCCGTTGTACCCGGCGATGACGGCGTCGAGGCCGGCGAGGAGCTCCCCGGCCCGCTCGGGCGTGGTGCCGAGGGAGGCCATCGTGCCCGTGGCGCCGTGCTCGGCCATGGCCCGGCCGCGTACCCGCGCCGCCTGCAGAAGCGTTTCCTCATCGAGGGCTCCGGCCCAGTGCAGGGCGGACAGCTCGCCGAGGCTGTGCCCGACGGCGACCGACGCCTCCAGGCGCAGCGCGTCGAGGACGCGCAGGCCCGCGGCGGAGCCGGTGACGATGCGCGGCTGTGCCACGTCCGTGGCGACCATGTCGCCGGTGGCGGGCAGCGCGGCCCGGGCGAAGACCTCGGCGGCCTCGGGGAAGCGGCGGACGAGCGCGCCTCCGCCGGTGCCGTGGCCGGAGCCCTGGCCCGGGAAGAGGAAGCCGATCCGTGCGCGCCGGGTGGCCCGGCCCAGGAAGCCGCGGCCGTCGGCGGCGGTGTACGAGGTCTGCCCCGACTGCAGCAGGCCGGCCAGGTGGGTCAGGCGGCGCTCGGCGTCCTCGGGGGAGGTGACGACGACGGCCGCGCGGTGGGGCAGGCCGCGCAGTTCGCGCTGGAGGGTGGCGGCGAGGTCGGCGACCTGGCCGTAGGAGACCTGGGCGACGAAGGCGGCGACCTCGGTGAGCCGGGCGCGCAGCGCCTGGGGGGACTCGCCGTCCAGGACGAGCAGTTCGCAGTCCTGCGGCGCGTGGGCGAGGGCGGCGGTGCGCCGGCTGGGGGCCGTGCGGCGCCGGCCGGCGGGCTCGTCGAGGACGACGTGGGTGTTGATGCCGCCGAAGCCCATGGCGGTGACGCCGGCCCGGCGCGGTGCTTCCCCGGGCCAGGGCTCGGCCTTGCGCAGGGCCTTGAGGGTGGCCTTGTCGTCGGTGAGCAGTTCGTGCGGGTCGACGGTGCCGATGGCCGGCGGGAGGGTCTGGTGTTCGACGGCCATGGCCGCCTTGATCAGGCCGGCGACGCCGGCGGCCGCCTTGGTGTGGCCGATCATGCCCTTGATGGAGGTGATGGCCGCGGCCGGTGCGCCGGGGTCGGCCCGGCGGCGCGCGTCCGACAGGGCGGTGAGCTCGGTGGTGTCGCCGACGGCGGTGCCGGTGCCGTGCCCCTCGAAGAGCCGGACGGTCTCGATGCCGAACCCGGCCCGCCGGTAGGCCCGTTCGAGCGCCAGCTGGTATCCGCTCACCTCGGGGCGGGTGATGCCGCCCTGCCCGTCGGAGGACACCCCCCAGCCCGCGACGGTGGCGTAGATGTGGTGGCCCGCGGCGAGGGCGTCCTCCTCCCGCATCAGGACGACCATGCCGCAGCCCTCCCCCGGCCAGAAGCCGTTGGAGCCGCGGTCGTACAGCCTCATCTCGCCCTTGGCGAGCGCGCCGGTCTTGGCGAAGCCGATGATCTCGAACGGGTCGATCGACAGGTCCACCCCGCCGGCGACGGCGACATCGATCTCCCCGCCGGCCAGCGCGGTCCCCGCGGTGGTGACCGACAGCAGCGAGGAGGAGCAGGCGCCGTCGACGGTGTACCCGCCGCCGTTGAGGTCGAAGTGGTTGCAGATCCGGCCGGCGATGGTGTTGGCGAGCCCTCCGGCGAGGGTGTCCTCGTCGATGGCGGGGAACGGCTCCTTGTACGCGGTCTCGACGTCGTCGAGGAACCGCGCGATGCGGTCCTCGTCCCAGTCCTGTTCGCCCTTGAGGGCCGCGGCCATCACCCGCCGTACGTACGGCCAGCGCAGCCGCATCACGTTGGCACGGGAGAATTCGCCGGTGAGGGTGTTGCCGACAATGACGCCGGTGCGTTCGCGGGGCAGGCCCTCGCCGCCGGGGAACCCGGCGTCGGCGAGCGCGCGCCCGGCGGTGTCCAGGGCGAGCCAGTGCGTCAGGTCGGTCGACCGGAAGGTGCTGCCCGCGATTTTGTGGGCGATCCGGTCGAACTCGTAGCCCTCCAGGACCGCGGCGTTGCGGGCGTAGAAGGTGTCGGGGGTGGTGGGGTCCGCGTCCCAGTAGTCGTCCAGGTTCATCCGGACGTCGGGCAGGCGGCGGAACGCGCGCCGTCCGGCGACGGCGTTGTCCCACAGTTGCTTCGGGTCTGTGGCGTCGGGATAGCGGCAGGCCATGCCGACGATGGCGATTCTGGTCATGCTGCCACCGGTGTCTTCTGGGTCTCGGCCCCGGCGTTCGCCGGGGCGGGGCAGGCGCAGGCGTCGGCCGGGCAGGCGCACGCGGCGGGCGTCCCGGCCGCCTCGGGAGCGGTGCCGGACTCGGCGCCGGAGGGGCCGCCGGCCCGGGGGACGGACTGGGGGGCGGACTGGGTGACGGCGGCGAGGGCGAGGGCCTCCTCGGCCCGCTTCCTGGCCACGATGTCGGCGGTCCACAGGAAGGCACCGCGGACGGCGCAGACCAGAGCGGTGGCGAAGAACAGGCCGTAGGCGACGCTCATCGCGGTCAGCACGCCGTACAGGGCGGCGACACCACCGCCGAAGGCGATCTGGCCCCACTTCGACGACGGCGTCGTACCCGGGTCCGTGATCATGTAGTTCGTGAAGAGCACGAATGCCACGCCGGTCATCATCGCCAGGGCCGCGGGTATGGAGGTGCCGAACAGCAGGCCGCGGACGATCGCCTGGAGGGCGAAGCCGACGACCCAGGCGAGGATCAGCCACATGCGCTCGGTGAGCTTGGCGTTGAGCATCGTGCCGAGGGTGATGATGATCGCCGGCACGAGCCAGTCGAAGCCGCCGTCGAGGTACTCGGTGAAGTGGTACGGCGGGGCGATCGACGCCCAGGGGAAGAGCACCAGGATGACGGCGATGCCGAAGTTCGAGGGGTTCATGAAGTGCCGCATGCGTCCCTTGACCGGGGCGCGCAGCACCCACTTGGTGCCGACGGCGACGATGACGCCGAACACCATGACCCACATCTTGTCGTTGACGTACGACAGCATGTTCACGGCGAGCGAGGTGATGTGGGCCGGGAAGAGGAACTCCACCAGGCCCTTGAAGCCGCCGCCGGTGAAGCGCGGCGCGCGGCCCTCGGCGCGGGCGCCGAGGAGTTCCAGGACGATCTCGACGGTGTAGCCGGTCGCCAGGGCGACGAACGGCCAGAGCCAGGGCTGTTCGAAGCCGAGCAGGGTGTAACCGAAGATGTTCAGCACGGAGATGGAGATCGCGAACCGGCGCAGCGCGGTCGTGACCTTCGGGTTGTGCCGTACGGCGGTGTCGGGTGCGGGCATCGTCACTTCTCCTTGGCCTCGGTGCCCAGCCGGAGGCTGTGCCAGCCCGGCGTGAGCTTCAGCTTCTGCTCGTGGACCTCGCCGGCCCGGTCACGCCAGGTGATCATGGTGGGTACGGCGCCCTGGACGTCCTTGCCCAGGCCGATGTGGACGTCGGTGCTGCGCTTGCCGGAGTGGCCGCCGCCGCCGTCCAGGCGGGTGATGCGCTTGGTGCCGTCGGGCAGTTCGACGCAGACCTCCGCGCCGACCACGGGGGAACCGTCCGGGTGGGTGAGCTTCAGCCCCAGGTGGGCGCCGGGGTTCTTGCTGACGTTGTGGAGGAAGACCGGCTCGCCCCACTGGCGGGCGACCGCGAGGTCGAGGCGGCCGTCGCCGTCGACGTCACCGGTGGCGATGCCGCGGGTGGGGATGGGCTCGCCGATGCCGAGGGCGCCGGAGAGGTTGTGGTAGCGGCCGGTGTCGGGGTCCTTGGCGAAGAAGCGCATGCGCTGGCTGCCGGCGAGGTCGTCGCCGTGCTTGACGTTCGGCCACCACTGGGGGTTGGGAACCAGGGCGTCGTTGGCGGTGGCGAGCTCCTGCAGCTGCGGCCAGCGGTTGTTCTTGCCCTTGACGAAACCGAGGGCCTGGGTGATCTCCAGGTCGCCGTTGTTGTCGAAGTCGCCCGTCTTCACGTCCCAGCCCCAGCCGGACCAGGCGAGCCCCAGGCCGGTGGACTCGTCCTTGTAGGGGGCCTCGCCCTCGGCGAAGCGGCCCTGCAGCTCCGCGCGGCTGTCGGCGTCGCTGATGAAGGCGAAGTTGGACTCCTGAATGCCGAACGAGGTGGTGATGTTGCTGACGAACATGTCGTACAGCCCGTCGTGGTCCAGGTCGCCGAAGTCGACGCCCATGCCCTTGAACGAGCTGCGGCCCAGTTCCTTGGACTTGGGCACGGTCGCCGTGTGCTCGGCCTTGACCTCGGAGAAGCGGATCCTGCCCGGGGTGGAGGTGTTGTGCAGCAGTGCCGAGGTGCCGAAGTCGTGGGCGAGGAACATCTCGGGCAGCCGGTCGCCGTCGAGGTCGGCGGCGGAGGCGCCGAGCGTCCAGCCCTTGTTCAGGCCCTGCGGGATGGCGCCGTCGACCTTCTCGTAGCCGTCCTTCGTCCAGCGGAAGAAGTGGCCGCCGCCGCCGTTCTGGGCGTGCGAGAGCGAGGCGTTCATGGTGACGTCGCCGTCCTTGGACGGGTCCAGGACCGGGCTGTCGGGGAAGTAGTTGCCGATGAAGATGTCGTCGTGGCCGTCGCCGTCGAAGTCGGCCACCGCCGCCGCGTTGGAGTTCCACAACGGGCCGGTGTAGGTCCGTCCGGGCTTGCCCGGCAGCAGCTCGGTGGGGGTGAAGGAGGCCGCGGTCAGCGGCTTGTCCTTCTGCCCCTTGTTCATGAACAGGACGGGCGTGCGGCCCCAGTAGTAGACGAGGAGGTCCATGCTGCCGTCCTCGTTGTAGTCGCCGGGCATGCAGCCCATCGGCGCCATCGTCTTGCTGGTGCCCAGGGGGGCCGGGTCCAGCGCGAACGGCTCGTACTGGTCCTTGCGGGTGGGCGCGGGGGTGACCACGGCCTGGTCGATGCGTACGTCGTTCACGCACAGGTCGTTGGCCAGGCCGTCGCCGTCCAGGTCGTTGACGGCGATGCCGGCGCCGACCGAGGAGATCCACGCCTCGATGTGCCGGTAGGCCTTGTTGACCTTCCGGACCTCCTGCTTCTCGAATCCGGCGGGCAGGGCGATGGACATCGGCTCGAAGGAGAAATCCTTCGCCAGCTTTTCGATCTCGGCGGCCGAGGACTCGGGCAGCCGTACGCCGTAGAAGGTGCCCACCATCAAGGCCAGGGCCACGATTCCCGGCGAATTTCTGCGAATCCAGTTCTTTGCGACCGTCACTGATCGGACCCTTTCAAGACGAGCGAAGAAGAAGCGAGTCGTGCGGCGATGTCGCGCCGCCATTTCTCGTAGGCCGGGAACGCTCCGTGGGCGCCGGTCTCCCGGGGCCGGGTGTCCCGGCACACCTGCGAGGCGCGTTCGGCCGTCGTGCCGCACACGACGCGGGCCGCGAGATGGGTGTGGTCGATGACCGTGCCCGCCTTGATGCGCGCCTCGGTCGCGAAGGCGGACCCCTGGGCGAGCGCCCAGCGGTGCTCGCCGGCGCCCTCGGCGAAGTGCGCGAGTTCGTCCTCGCCGGCGCCGCCCGCGTAGGCGCAGGCGAGCCCGGCGCCCGCGTACAGGTCACTGTGGCGGTGTTCGGGGTAGGCGCGGATCAGGTCGGTGACGACGTCGGGGTCGGTGCCGCCGACGAACCACAGAGCGCGGCCGATGCCCTGGTCGATGGCGTTGGCCGTGTAGTGGTTGTGGCCGCCGCGCCAGCGGAAGGGGTGCTGGATGTGGGGGTTGCGTACGTACGCGTCGGTCCTGAAGTACGCCTGGTGGAATCCGTACCCGTCCAGGGCCAGCCAGCGCAGCAGCGGGTCGGTGGCGGGGATGTCGGGCCACAGCGGCTTCGGCAGGCGGGCCATCGCCCAGCCCATGCCGACGTAGATCATGTAGTCGTGGTGCCGGCCCCGGCCGGCGAGCAGCCCCTGGAGCCTGCCGCTGTGCCCGGGCAGTGCGTCGTGCACGACGGCGCCCATGCCGGCGCCTTCGTAGGCGAAGCCGCGCACGTCCCGCGGGACGGTCTCCAGCGACTCCTCCGCCTCGGCGGGCGAGCCCGCCTCCACCGCGTAGGCGTATCCCCTCAGGAATACTTCCCCGATGTATTCGAGCCGCTCTTTCGCCTCCGCGTTCTTCACATGGAATCCGCGCACCTCCATGGTCGTCTCGGAAACAGGAGGCGTGAGCAATCGACGCCGGATTGCGCCAAATACACTGGACACAGCAGTAAACCGCCCCTCTCGAATCCCTGGAATCCCCGAGCGAATCGAATGTAGCCAGGGGCCCCGGAGCGGCGTCTACTTCAGATGTGCTCAAACAACGGCGGCGCTCAATTGCGTCCGCACATTGCGCCGCCAGACCTCGTAGGCCGGCGTGGTCCCGTCCTCGGGCGCGGTGGCCGCGCAGTCGTCGGCCAGACGTGCGACGGCCTCGACGGTGCGTCCGGTGAACGCGTGCACGGCGGCGCTGCTGTGCTCGGGGACGAATCCGGCGTGGTGGCGGGCCTTGGCCGCGAACACCGCGCCCTGCGCCAGGTGGCCGGCGAAGTCCCCCGCCTGCGCGCGCAGCGCGGCCAGTCCGGCGGCCGTGGTGCCGCCCGCGAAGGTGGCGGCGAGACCGACGCCGCTCCACAGGTCCGCCCGCCGGTCGCCCGCGAACGCCCGTACGGCCGCGGACACGTTGCCGACGTGCCCGCCGTGGATGAACCACAGGGCCCGGCCGACCCCCTGGTCGAAGGCGCGCTGCCAGTAGCCGGGAGCGCCGTCCCAGTCGTACGGGGTGTCCAGGCGCTGTCCGTCCACCCAGGTGCCGGTGTCGAAGTAGGCGCGGTCGAAGCCGTAGCCGTCGACGCACAGCCAGCTCATCGCCGGATACAGGTCCGGCTCGGTCAGGTCGGGCAGGAACTTCTTCCACAACGGCCGGGGCAGCTTCGCCATCGCGAAGCCGATGCCGATGTAGTTGAGGAAGATGTGCGGCCTGCCGCTGCCGCACAGCAGGTCCCGGGTGCGGTGGCCGCCGCGGCTCATCGCGTCGCGGATCGCGCACGCCATGGTGGCGCCCTCGTAGGCGAAGCCCCGGTGCAACGGATCGACCAGCGCGAGCCGGCGCTCGGTGGTGGCCAGGTCCCGGTCCTCGATGCCCCACTCGAAGCCGGTGACCACGGCCTGGGGCACGGCTTCCAGCCGGCGGGTGCGCTCGTCGGGCTTCACGTCGAAACCTCGTCCGGCGAAGCCGACGTCCTCCAGGGACGGAGCCATGACCAGCCTGCGCAGTGCTCCCAGTGCGGGCACGGACGCCTCCTCGTACGCGCCGCCTCCTCTTCGGCGGCGGGGGCTGTCATCGTGGGTGAACCGGCCCCGGGGCGGCATCTTCGTCCGTGCGCTCCCCCACGTTGTTCAGCGGATGCGGCGGACTTCCACCTCTTCGTCGTGCACGGCGCGTCCGCAGTCCGTGCAGCGCAGCTCGGCCCGCACGGTTCCCGTGCAGCCGATGTGGTCGGCCCGGCGCGGCGGGCCCAGCTCCTGCGGCAGGTTGCGGTCCCCCCACTGCATCAGGGCGACGACCGCTCCGGTCAGGTCCCGGCCGGCCGGAGTGAGCCGGTACTCGTGGCGCACCGGCTTGTCCTGATAGGGCACCCGCTCCACGATGCCGTGCTCGACCAGCCGGTTGAGCCGCGAGGACAGCACGTTGCGCGCGATGTCCAGGTGGGAGAGGAACCCGTCGAAGCGGGTGGTGCCGAGCAGCGCCGAGCGGATGATCAGCAGGGTCCAGCGCTCACCGATGACCTCCAGGGTCCGGGCGAGGTTGCAGTCCTGTCCCTCGTACGTGTGTCTCAGCATGGGCTCACTTTAGGGTCGGGCGAGTTGCGTGAAGGTACCCGAGTTGGCGAAGACGCACCGGGTTCTCGCGCCGCGGTCCGCTCAAGCGGCGACGAGCATCCGCTCCCCCTCGCCCGTGAGGCGCCGTTCGAGACGGTGGTAGGCGTACGCGGCCGACACCAGCGTCATGTGGTGGTGCCAGCCGGGGTAGGAGCGGCCCTCGAAGTCGAACAGGCCGAAGTCGTCCGCCATCGCGCGCACGGACTCCTCCGCCTGCGCGAGCGTCTGCGTCAGGGCGAGCACCGTCTCCATGCGGGTGTGCGTGAGGCTGGTCAGCCACAGCTGGACGGGGCCGCGGCCCCCCTCGGGGCGGAGGGCGAAGAGCCGGTAGGTGCGGTCGGTGCGCTCACCGGTGTGTCCCGATCCGGGCAGGCGCACGAAGCCGGACATGACGGTGGTGTGCCGGCCGCGCCCGTCCCAGGGGGCCACGCTCTCCAGCCGGGTCAAGGTACCGGCGTCGGACTCGAACAGGCGGCGCGCCGCGAGCACCAGGTCGTGCCCGTCCTGCCCGCGGGGGGACTGCAGCCGCAGGCGCCGGCCCACGGCCACCTGGAGCCGGCCGGGTACGGCGATCACGAAGTCCCGTCCGCGCAGGGCGAGGCCGTGCAGCAGGGTCGCCGCGCTGGTCCCGCCGATGGCCTCCAGGTCGGCGACGACCGGCAGGGGCGCGGTCCGGCTGGTGGCGGCGAGCGTGTCGACGAGGTCGAGGACGTGCTGCTCGGCAGAGCGCGGACCCACCTCGGCGGGGATGCGGGTCCGGGCGCGGCGCTCGGGGTCCTTCGCCCAGGAACCGGGGAGCAGCAGGCGCCAGTCGACCGGCACGGCCCGGCCGGGGGAGGACAGGAACATGCCGATGCCCACCTGGCAGGTGACCGAGCGGCCGGTGGAGGCCAGGAAGCGGCGGTGCACACCGCAGGAGTGCTCACCCCGCTTGCGCAGCACGGCCTGTCCGACCACGCAGGCGCGCGGGGCCGTACCGCGCTGCTCGGCCCACCGGGTGAGCTCCGCCCGGACGGGCGTCCAGTCCCAGGGACTGGCGTTGACGAACTGGTGCAGCGACTGCGACGCGGCCGGCGAGGACGAGACCGCCGCGGCGAGTCGGCGTACCGACTTCTTGCCCGGGGTGGTGAGCAGGCCCTGCACGTAGGCGCGGGCCCAGCGCCGCTGGTCGGCCCGCGGCAGACACTCGAAAATCCTTTCGGAGAAGGCGGATATCGAGGCGTGATCGGACGTCAGAGCATGTGCTCCCATGGCGAGTTCCCTCCCTGATCTCGGTCTGCGGCTGCCGACCAGCATTAAAATAATAGCGAACGTCCTCTTTTTTTTGCGACTCAGGAGAGTTGCCGCATGCACTTCGCCAAGTCGGCCCCCGCCGCATCCGGCCGAGGGGGTGGCACAGCGGACCGCAGGAGTGGTTCACCACCCCGCGAGCCGCCCCGTCATCCGTCCCGGTCATGCCTGTGAGCTGCAGAGATCCGGGACACCTTGAGCAACTCCGCCTTGTCCGGAGCCAGCGGGAAGGGCCAGCCTTGAAGCGGAAGGTGAGCGTCGTTCTCTTCGGGACGCCCGGGCGGTGTGCGGACCGGCCGCGGCCGGAGTCATGGACGCCCCGGCCGCTCAGAGCTCTCTTCGGGAGACGGTGTGGTGAAACAAGAGAGGGCCCTGCGCACGCGTCAGGCCCTGATCAAAGCGGCGGCCGAGGAGTTCGACCGCCATGGGTACGACGCGACGTCGCTGTCACGGATCAGCGCGGTGGCCGGCCTGTCGATCGGAGCCGTGACCTTCCACTTCGCCTCGAAGGCGCAGCTGGCGGACGCGGTGCAGGAGGAAGGGCGGTCGGTGACCCTGGCCGCGCTGAAGAACCTCCCCCCTTCCTCGGCTCCACCGCTGCGTCTGGTCGTCGACCTCACGCTGGAGCTGGTGAGGCTGATGGAGCAGGAGCCTTCGGTGCGGTCCGCCATCCGTCTGACCCGCGAACGCCCGAGCGCCCAAGCCTGGTCGGACTCCTGGCTGCCGACGGTCCGCGGCCTGCTCGACCAGGCGTATGAGAACGGCCAGCTCCACACCGACGCCCTGCCCGCCGACGTCACGATGCTCGTGGAGCACCTGACCAACGGGGCGGAGGCGTACCTGCGCACGCGGATGGGGTCGGACCCCGCGTTCGACAGCGCCGTCGCCCAGCTCAAGCGGATCTGGCACCTGGCGCTCGTGGGCGTGTCCGCCGGCGAACCGGCCGTACCCGGCCGGCCCCTGCCCGGGCCCTCGCACCCGGCCGGAAACCGGCCGGACGCGACGGTCGAGGCAGAGGCGGTCGACTGACGGGGTGCCGGGTGGACCGGCGCGTGTCCGCCCGGCACCCCGGCGAGGCGGTCGTCTTCAGACGGCGGTCCGGCCGCCGTCCACGGCCAGCGCCGTCCCCGTGACGAACGAGGCGTGCGGGCCGGCGAGCCAGAGCGCGGCATGTGCCACTTCGTACGGGTCCGCCATGCGCTTTTGGATCTGGCGGGCGGCGAACACTTCTTCCAGGTGCGGCCGCTCCTTCACCGCTGTCTCGATCAGTTCGGTCCGTGTGCAGCCCACCACCAGGGAGTTGACCCGGATCCCCTGTTCGCCGTACTCGGCCGCGGCGGCCTTCGTCAGCCCGATCACCGCGTGCTTGGCGGCGATGTAGGGCGCTCCCGCACTCGTTGCCAGCACGCCCGCCGTACTGGCGGTGTTGACCACGGAACCCGTCCCGGTGCGGAGCATCGCCGGCACCTGGTGGCGCAGACAGTTCCACAGGCCGCCCACGTTGACCGCCATCACCTTGTCGAACTCGGCGTCCTCGGTATCGAGCAGTTTCGTGCCCGCGGTGCCCCAGCCGGCGTTGTTGAAGGCCACGTCCAGGCGGCCGAACACCTCCTCCGCCATGGCCACCACCCGGCGTACGTCCTCGGCGTCGGTGACGTCGCCCGGTGCGGCCAGCGCCCGGCCCCCGCCCGCGGCGATGGTGTCGGCGAGCCGCCTCAGGCGCTCCTCGCGCCGGGCCATGAGGACGACGGCCGCCCCCTCCGCGGCGAACAATCGCGCCGCCGCCGCGCCGATACCGCTGGAAGCCCCGGTGATCATGGCCACTCGCCCCTCGAGCAGCCCGCCGGATCTCTCCGTGTTCCCGTTGTTCCGGTTCATGGTCCGTACCCCCCTGAACAGCGTTCGAAAGATGTCGGCCAAAACCCGTGCGGGTCTCGCTCGCCCCCGGTCAGCAGCGCGCCCGCGCGCCGGCCCAGACCGTGCCGTCGGCGGCCTCCGCGTCGACGGTGCGCAGCATCGTCTCATCGATGGCGTGCAGCGACTCCACGAGGTGGCGTACACCCGCCTGTCTCATCAACTGGCGCTGGAAGCTGTGCTCGAAGGTGCTGGGCCGGCCGATGAACGGAACGCCGAGTTCTCTGGCGCTCTCCGCCACGCGGGCCACGTCGTCGACGAAGAGCACCTGATCGTGGGCGAGGCCGAAGACGTCCTGGGTGATCTCCCGGATCCCGGGCCGGACGTCGTCGGTGCACACGTAGCCGGGCCCGTCGAACAGATGGGCCCACCGGCCCAGGAAGCGGTCGAAGTGCTCCCTGCCCAGCCCGCCGTAGCAGACCGTCCGCAGTCCCAGGCTCCGTGCGCGGCGCACCAGGTCGACGGCGCCGTCGGACACCCGGACCGGGTGCTCGCGCAGGTAGGCGTCGCGCTCGGCGAAGTACTCCCGCAGCGCCTGCGGGCCCGTCATGGGTACGGGCACCACGCCCGCCAGGTACGCACTCGCCGTCTGCTGAGGCTGGGAGAAGACGTGCCGCTCCACCTCGGCCGTGTACCGGCCGCCCCGGCTGACGACGAAGTGGTGGATGACCGGGCTGAACGTGTCGTTCAGCAGGACACCGTCGATGTTGAGTGCGGCGAGGCGCAGCTGTCGAAGTCCACTGGGCACGGGAGGGTCCCTCCTGTGATCGTTCGGGGCGGATTCGGGCGGGGGTGGCCGTGCGAGGGACGTCGACGGCGCGACGGTCAGACGAAGCGGTGCACGTCCAGGTCGATCGATCCGGCGATCTGCTCGGTGGCGATGCCCGGCAGCAGGATCTGCCACATCGCCGCGACCCGCTCGGGCAGGTCCTGGCGCCCGCTGGCGGCGTTCGCGTACATCTGCATGCCCGTGCACGCGCTGACGAGGAACTCGGAGAGCCGGCGGACGTCGACCGACTCGACGACCTCGCCCTCCTGCTGTGCCTGCCGCAGGGTGATCTCGAGGATCTTCACCCACTCCTGGTACGGCGAGGCGTCGCGGACGCTGGTGCCTTCCTGTTCGTTGGTCAGGCGCACCCCCGCACGCAGCAGGACGTCCCGCTGGATCTGCCGTGCCCAGACGAACGTCATGTCCACGATCCGCTGCAACCCGTGCGAGTCCAGCCGCGGGACGACCGTGTCGGGCTGCGCGTTCATCACGGCGCGGGCGAGCTCCTCCTTGGACTTGAAGTGGAAGTACATCGCCCCCTGGGAGACGCCGGCCCGTTTCATGATTCTGCTGATGCTGGCGCCGTTGAACCCGTACTCGTCGAAGACTTCGGCGGCCCCCCTGATGATGCTTTGCCGCGTCCTGATCGCTCGGTCCTGCTGCAGCTTCACCATGAGCGGTGGGCTTCCTCTCGACAAAAAAAACGAACAACCACTATTTTATAGCCCGCCCGGTCGGTTGGGCGGGGCTTGGGGGACAACGCACGCCATGGGGAGAGGCATGCTCACCACTGCAGAACCGCAGAGCACCGCCGCGCCGGCGCTCACCACGACTGTCGCCAGAGAGTACGTGCACCGAGCGGCCTTGTCGGAAGTCCTTCCGACCGGCTGGGACAAGCGGGGACGCGACACCTTCACCGTCACCGCCCAGTGGCCCCGCTGCCACAGCTTCTACGTTCCCGAGCACGGGTTGCACGACCCTCTGCTGCTGTGCGAGACCATCCGGCAGAGCAGTACCCTGCTCGCCCACGTCGGCTACCACATCCCGCTCGGCTACCACCTCAGCTGGTCCCGCCTGCAGTTCGCCGTCGACCCGGACGCCCTGCGCATCGAGGCCACCCCCGCAGACGTCCAGCTCCACGTGGTCTGTTCGGACATCCGCTACCACCGCGCGGTGCCGGCCACGATGTCCATGCACCTGGAAGCGGTCCGCCACGGGACCCCGTTCGCCACGGCCAGCGTCCGCTTCGCCAGCCATTCCCCCGCCGTGTACCGGCGCCTGCGCGCGGGCCGGGGCGAGGTCGGCGAGGTGTTCGCGAGGGCGCCGCAGCCGCCGGAGCCCGTCCCGCGCAGTGCGGTCGGCCGGCTCCGCAAACAGGACATCGTCCTCGCGCCGACGTCCGAGCGGCAGCGCTGGCGGCTCCGCGTCGACACCAGCCATCCCGTGCTCTTCGACCACGCCCTCGACCACGTCCCGGGCATGCTGCTGCTGGAGTCCGTGCGCCAGGCGGCGCACGCCATGGAGCCAGGCCGGGCGGGAGCGATGCTGCCGACGTCGATGGATGTCTCGTTCAACCGCTATGTCGAGTTCGACGACCCGTGCTGGATCGAGGCGGAACCGGCACCCATGACCGCCCCGTCCTCCGGCACCCGCCGCACGATCCGGGTCAACGCTGTACAGAAAGGTTTCTTCGCCTTCCACGCAAATGCGGAATTCATGGATGCCGCCCAGGGCTGAGGCACTGCAATCCGAACCACCGCGGCATCGGCCCGGCCGGCGAAGACCGCGTCGCCGCAGCCGGGAAGCTGGAAGCCACCGGACCCAGAGATGAGGAAGAGAATGTAAAGCGCCAGGGGCGACCCCGCCTCGAAGGGGGAATGCCGCCGACGACACCCAGTGTGCCACCACTGGGTTCGCGGTCTTCTCACACCGCCCGTCGAGATGCCAACTCGACGGGCGAAGACACGTTTTGGGTGCCACCCCGAAAACGTGCACTGCCAGGTTCCGCCAGAACCCTCGAGTCGCCGCAAGGCGGCTTCTCCATGCCTCATACAGAGACGTTCTTATGATGAACCAAGGTTCCGTGAAATTCCAGTCCCGCACGCCCTTTCATGAGGGGAGAAGTCGTGCAGATGACGGTTTTTCACCGCTGAGATCCAGCCATCGCCGGACCGGCGGCGCCGACCTCACGTCCGCCCCCCTGCCCCGTGGCCGGGTCAAGGTGCCGATGCGGCTCGTCGAGTCGCCTCACTACGCGGACGCCGCGCTCAGCGTCTACATCAAGGTCAAGGCACTCGGCCTGCGGCCGGAGGGCTGCACCGCGGGGATCGCCACCCTCGCCTCCTACCTCGGTCTGTCCCCGTCGACCGTCCAGCGCGGCCTGGCGCAGCTGCGCGCACCGGCTTCCGACGGTGTCGTCGAGCTGCCCGACAGCCGGCGCCGGTCCCTGCCGGGCGGCCGGGGCACCACCGCGGTCCGTCGCGTACGTCCCCTGCGCAGCACCGAACGGTTCGTCTGGCTGCCCGTTGCGGCCAGTGAGTGCCTGCGGCCGCGCCTGCTGCGTGCGTACGCGGTCATCGCCTACGCCGTGGTGCAGAAGATTCCCCTGACCGAGCGCGTTCTCGCCGGTTTCCTCCGCCACCATTCCGGCCGGCGGGCCGGAGAGGCGATCAGTGCCGACGCGGCGGGGCGCATCGTCGACGAACTGGCCGCCTCCGGGTGGATCGATGTGCGGCGGCGAGCCGGAACCCAGGGGCGTCATGTGTTCGTCGTGTACGACCAGCCGATGCCTGCCTCTCCCTGCCCTGATGACCGATCGGGTTCCGACGTTGGTGCGCGTTCGCTCGCGAACAAGGAAGACCTGATGACTGACCGACACGAGAACGACGCCGAGCCTGTCCCACCCGCCGTAGGCGAGATACCGGTGGACAAGCGCGTCGGGCACCGCCTCACCACACCGCGCCCCACTCGGAGAACCGGTGATCGCGCGCTGCGCGCGGACGGGGAACGACTCCCCTCCCCCTCCCCCCGCGGAAAGCCCTACACCGGACCGCGACTGACGTTCAGCGGCAGGCTCCATGCCGTACTGGAGCCCGTCCGCTTCCTGCTCGCCGGCGTGAACACCTACGTGCAGCGCAGGATCGGCCGGGAGATCGCCCGGCAGCTCGACGACGGCACCACCGTTCCCCGTCTGCGGGCCAGGCTCACCCAGCGTCTGGCGCAGACCATGCTCGCCGACATACGGGATCCGGGCCGGTGGCTGCTGGGCGTCGCCCTCCCCCGCTGGGGCTGCGCCAATCCGGACTGCGAAACGGGCGTGCTCTGGTCGACCGGCGTGCGCTGTCCCGTCTGCCGTGAGGTGGCGATGCAGCGCGCGGAGGCCCGCCGGGAGGGAACACCGCTTCGCCGCGGGGAAGCGGTCACGGGCGCCGGCGGGCGGCATGCCGCCGGCGCTGTGGCCTCCGCTGCGGTCACCGCCGTCCGCAGCCTCGCCTGCTGCCCGCGCTGCGAGCGCCCGCACCGCCCGGGCAACGCCGGGCTCTGCCGCGTATGCCGCCCACGCCCCGTACCCGCCGCCGAGGTCGTCACCGGCTGCCGGGGGAACGGCGGCGCGTGCGGCCGTCCGGCCCCGCACGGTCTGTGCTGGCGGTGCCGCACAGCGGCGGAAGCGGGACGTCAGGGCACGCCGCCGGGGCCGCCCCCGGCGGCGGGGGAGGCTGCTCAAGAGCGCCCGGCCGGGATGGGGTCGCGCACCGCGGCCTCCTCGGAGGCGGCGGGGGCCACAGCGGCCCCGGGTCCGGACTCGCCCCCTTCGGACCGCGCGGACACGGGGTCCTCGTACCCCGCCTTGACCACACGCCGCTCCTTCCAGAGGTGGTAGAGCGCGATGGCGAGGATGGCCGTGCCGACCAGGTTGGCGATGAAGTGCCACCACACCCGGTACGTCACCAGCGCGGGCCCCGGTTCGATCACGCCGAACCAGGTGGACAGACCGATGGCGCGGCCGGCGCCCAGCGCGACGGACACGGTCAGCACCACATGCTCCAGACCGTGGATCGTCTGCATCCACACGCCCATCTTGGCCCACTTGCGGGAGGTGAGGGTCGCGGTGGCCCGCCGGGTGATCTGCACGATGCCGACGAGTCCGGCGAGGAAGATGAAGTTGCCGGTCAGATGGAGGATCTCCATGCCGAGCGCGGGCTTGTCCGGGTCCACCTGGCCCATGCCGCGTGCCAGGCTGTTCGCCCAGGGGGTCATCCAGGCCGGGGAGTACGGATGCGCCACCCAGTAGGCGGCCTGGGCGACATGCTCTTGGAAGTGGCCGATCTGCCCGATCACGCCGAGCCCGATGACGGCGGCCGCGGTCCTGTACAGCCAGGGCCGGACCGGCCCGCGGTTCGCGTAGGCGAGCACGATGACGGCCAGCCACATCGCGGCCATCCACCCGATGAAGAAGACTGCTCCTATGGTGTCCAGGGACGAAACGGAGCTTTCCATCCCATGCGCTTCGTGCCCGTGATCCATGAGTTCTCCTGCGGTGTCCGACTGGGGCCAGGGATCCGTGCGGTGCTCAGCGTCACGCTAGGGACGCCGGTAGCGCGGCGGCCACTTCCCATGTGCGGACTTACAGACCACCTCATTGGGTATGTTCGACGGCCTTCCGGTGTGGGGACCGTTGAGCGGCCGGTGCCGGATGAGCCGTGGGAGGTGTTCCAGCGGGTGGTGCCGGAGGCGCCGACCCGTCCGCCACTACCGGAGGACCCCGACGGGCGCCGTCGCCGGTTCTTCGGCGCGGCCGCCGCCCTGCCTGCCGGCCCTGCGTCGGCCCGCCCCTGGCGCGCCGGCACCTGCGATGCGATCCGGCTGCGCGACGACGTCGAGCGCCTGGACGCCCTGGACGCCGAGCGCGGCGGGCACGGCCTGGAACAGGCCGCTCTCGCCGGGGCCGCCGAGGCGCTGCGGCCGCAGGCGCAGCCCGCAACGCAGCGTGTGCGGCAGCGCCTGTTCGCGCTCGCCTCCGACTTCACCGCGACGGCGGCGTGGTCGCTGGTCGACGCCGGACGACTCGACGGTGCCGGCCGCCACCTGGGCCGGGCGCTCACGCTCGCGGTCCTGGCACAGGACTCCGGGATGGCGATGCAGGTGTGGAACCTGCGGGCGATGCTCGCCGGGCAGCGCCGCGTGCACGGACATGTCATCCGCATCGGCCGCGAAGCGTTACGGTGCCTGCTCCGGCGCCGGGGCATCACCTTCCAGCGCACCAAGACATGGAAGGAGTCGCCCGACCCCGAGCGCGACGCCAAACTCGACCGCGTCGAGCACGTCCTGGAGCACTTCCCGGACCGGGTCTTCGCCTTCGACGAGTTCGGGCCCCTGGGGATCCGGCCCACCGCAGGCTCCTGCTGGGCGAAGCAGGGCAAGCCCGACCGTCTGCCGGCGGACGACTCGACGTTCTCCGTGTCCGAGCTGATGGTGCGCCCCCGGTGGCGGAAGACCGGGGTGGCCTAGCGGCTGCACACCGCACTCCTGGAAGACAGGCCGAAGGCCCTGGCCGTGCTCCTCACCCGGCGCGACGAAGTCCCCCACCAGACGCAGTACACCGATGCAGGGTGAGGTGAAGGGCCGGCCGAGACCGCAGCCGCCGCGCTCGCCGACGCCCTCCGTGCGCACAGTGCAGGGGCGTACGCCAAGGTCCTGGCCTCCGGGCAGGTCAGCGCCGGACTCACCCCGCAGGCCGCGCGAGCGGTGGCGAAGGCGCTCGCCTCCCGTCCGGCTGCCGCATCACGCGGCAAGCGGCGCGGGCTCGGGCCCGGTTTCAAAGGAGTCACCACTCGATAACCGACGCCGCGGTGACGTGTCAGGGACGGACTCCCGGAGGAAGACGGCCCTCTCCCAACCGCAGGTGAGCGCTGGCTGCTCCGGCTTCGGCAGCCTGATGGCCACCGCGCGGTCGGTCTGCCGGAAAGCAAATCGCCGAGTGCGGTGCAGAGCGAGGCGGGGAACAGCGCGGTCCATCACCGGAGTGATGAGACCGAGAACGCCGGGCCCGGGACAGCACATCGGCTTCATGGGCTGCACTGCGGCATCAACGGCGAGGGCCGGTTTCCCGGCGCCGGGAAACACGCCCCAGGGGGACCGGGTCGAGGGAAAAAGGCACGGGGGGACCTGGGGT
>NZ_JBEXTV010000070.1:0-39175 GCF_040628835.1 Streptomyces sp. NPDC006134
ACCGCATCAGCGTCCTGTTCGCCATGCTCCGCGACGGAACCTTCTACGAACCGAGAAGCCCTCGACTCGCTTGACGAAGGACATAGAGGCACCCCCCGTCGCTCCCGGCCCACCCCGCGGCCCTCGGGGAGGACAGGCGACTCGGCGCCCTGTGCAGGACGCCGAGCGCGGGACGGAAGTGCCGTCATATCCAGGACATGACAGACGTGTCCGTCGCCGAAGGCTGCTCGCAGACGTCCGGACCGGTCCGTCTCGCAGCGGCCGAACGCGCTCTCGAGCGGGTGCCGTCGCCGTGGGCGACGCCCGTGGCGAAGGCACCCGGCGCACGGTCGGAACAGGCGGCCGCCAGGGGCGCGGCACCGTGCAGCATCGGCAGGGCGTCCAGGTACTCCTCGGGCAGGTCGAACGCGTCCACGAGGGACGACAGGTGCGGCGCGAGTTCGGCCGTGACCGTGTCGGTCTCCTCGGACAGCGCGCACACGTGCTGGGCGATCATCCTGCCCTCTGCCAGCAGGTCGCCGGTGCGTCCGGCGAGCTGGTGCAGCAGGAAGAGCCGGCACAGCCGCTCCAGCAGGCCGCGTGCCGTCGGGTCGAGGGCGTGCTCGACGGCCTCCAGGAAGGCGTCCGCGGCCCGCCCCGCGGCATGCGCGCCGACCATCTCGAGGGCCGCCTCCGACGCCCCGTTCCAGCGGCCCAGCGGATCGCCCGCCGGGCCGCGCCGCAGCGCCGCGCTCGCGCGGGTCCGCCACACCTGCTCGGCATCGGCCAGCAGCCCGCGCAGGAAGCGCAGATCCGTCAGCGACCGCTCGGCCAGGGGGATATCACTGCCCTCGGAGGTCCCGGCGGGGGACCGGAACAGCATCTCGCTCGCCGCCTTCAGCCAGATGACGAGGTTGTCGCCCTCGGCGGTGATCGTCCCCTCGGTGTACTGGGGGAACTCGGCGAGGCCGTTGGCGGAGAACAGCCCCTGCGCGCCGCACCGCTCCCGGCACTCGGTCGTGATGGCGCGCGCCTGCCAGGTGATCCAGCCCTTCATGACGGCCACTTGGCGCTCCGCGTCCTCGCGCTCCGCCGGATCGTGCGCGCACCAGCGGTTGACCGCGGCGCGGTGCGCGAACGTCATGGCGTACACCGTGGCCAGAGAGTTCAGCAGCCGGCCGTGGTGGCTGCGGTGCGCCTGCAACGGCACCCGCTGGCCGGACCTGGCCCCGCTGATGTGGCGGTGCTGCGCATAGCGCACCGCAATGGCGAGCGCGGCGCGGGACGCGCCGACCGCGGCACCGCTCATGCACAGCTTGCCCGCGGTCACCCGGCCGATCGAGTGCAGGAACCGCTTGCGCCGGTTGCCCAGCGCACTGTCGAGCCGGCCCCGTTCGTCGAGCCGCCCGTGCTCCGCCTCCAGGAGCGCCTCCCGGGACAGCCGGACGTGGTCGAAGCGGGTCAGGCAGTGGTCCACGGGAGCGCCCGAACGATAGGGCAGAGGGCGGACGTGGACACCGGGCAGCATGCCCCGCTCGTCGCTCAGGGGCGTCAGGAAGAGGAAGACCCCCTCGTCGCGCCCGTCGACGACGAGCCGCGCGGCGACGAGCGCGGTCTTGGGCCCGCCGACGGGGCTGGTGTTCGGCATGAACTTCTGCGCACCCGCCGTGGGCGTGTGCAGGACGAAGTCGCCGCTGTCGTGGTCGTACTCGGCGACGGTCTCCAGGGCACTGGCGTCGTTGCCGTGCTCCAGCTCGGTGCAGAGGAACGTTCCGGTGCGACGCATCGACGTGAAGTCCGACAGGTCGCGCTCCTCGGTGCCCTCGTGGTCGAGCAGGCTGCCGAGGAACAGGTTGTAGTGGATGCTGGCGACGGTGCACAGGCCGCCGCCGCCGTCCACGATCGCGGCCCACTCGTGCAGCGAGGCCAGCAGCCGCGGGTCGCGGGCCAGGCCTTCGGGGTCGGCGACGAGGGAGTTGACCTCGCGTAGCCGCTCGTAGGCGAGAGCGGCGCGCTCGGTGGGGGTGAGGCCGTCGCGGTGGCGGTACGCCGGCGCGGCGACGAGCGTGCGCCAGGGTGTGTGCACGCGCTCGCGGTCGCTGCCGTCGAGAAGCAGGTGGCGCAGTTCCTCAGTGGTCGCGGAGGGCGTGCCGATCCGGGCCAGTGCGCTGGACGTGCGGCGCTCCACGACTTCCGGGGAGAGCGCCGTCCGGGGCGGTTGGAGGAGGCCGGTGGGAACGGCCGGGACATCGTGCAAAGTGACCAAGGACATGCGTCTTCCCCCGCAGTCGTCACGGAACCCCAGGTGGTGAGGCCGATACGCAAGATACGTACCAACCGGTTTTCTTTTCAAGGGGCCTCGACGCTGGAATCGAGCTGCGCGGCGGGGAATCAGGGGCTCATGGGGGCCGAGTGACCAGGCAGGAGCGGTAGAGCGAGCCCCGGAAACAATTGAAAAACCGTCTGACTGGTTTTATTCTCGGGTCGTACCTCGGGGAGACCGTGTGTCGCGCTCCGTAGGGATGGCACGTCCCACCTGCCGTTATGGCTGCCCGGCCGCCGGGCGACGGGTGCGGAGGGTGACGGCCCTACGATGCGTACCGATCGGTCTCTAGTTGCCGGGGAGAGTTCGGCAAGGCAGCGGAGGTGGCGGTGGCCAGGCAGGAACGAGCTGTGCGGACGCGGGACGCGATCCTCGTCGCGGCGGCCGAGGTGTTCGACGAGGTGGGCTACGAGTCCGCGGCCATCTCCCAGATCCTGCGCCGTGCCGGGGTCACCAAGGGGGCGCTGTACTTCCACTTCGCCTCCAAGAAGGAGCTCGCCCAGGCGGTGCTGGCCAACCAGGTCACGGCCGTCCCCGAGGTCCCGCCGCGCGAACTGGCGCTGCAGCAGGGCCTGGACGAGTCCCTGGTGATCGCCCACATGCTCAGCACGGGCGACGCGATGGTGCGGGGCAGTGTCCGCCTCACCGTGGACCAGGGCTCGCGCCTGGACGGACTCGACCGGCGGGTGCCGATGAGCGGCTGGATCGAGCGCAACGTCGCCTTCCTCGGCCGGGCGCAGCGGAACGGTGAGCTCCTGCCGGACGTGGACATCGGCGCCGCGGCGCAGCTGTTCGTGGGCTGTTTCACCGGCGTCCAGATGTTGTCCAAGATCATGACGAACTATGCGGACCTGACGGCGCGTGTGACGACGATGCAGGCCCATCTCATGGCGAGCATCGCAGTGCCCGCGGTGCTCGTGCGCCTCGACATCTCGCACGACCGGGCCGAGCGCGTCTACAAGGAGGCGCTCGCGGCCCGCGACGGGACGCCGGCGGTGGCGGTCGACGCGAGCGGCTGACGGCACGGGGCGGCACCGCGGGCACGAGCACGACGAGCACGGTTACCACGCACGGACACAAGTGCAACTCGACTCAGGGGTGGGGAATGACGGACGCTATCGCTTGCCCGTACGCGCTGGACACCATGGGGCGCGACCTCGCCGGTGAGGCCGCGATGCTGCGGACTCGGGGACCGGCGGTCAAGGTGGGGCTGCCGGGCGGGGTGACCGCCTGGGCCGTGGTGCAGCAGCGCTACGTCGAGCGCCTGCTGATCGACCCGCGCGTGTCCAAGAACGCACGCCGGCACTGGCCCGCCCTGCGGGAGGGCCGCATCACCGAGGAATGGCCGCTGTATCCCTGGGTGGCGAACGAGAACATGCTCTTCGCCTACGGGGAGGAGCACGCGCGGCTGCGGCGCCTGGTGGCCGGCGCGTTCACCGCACGGCGCTCGCAGGCCATGCGGCCCCGCGTCGAGGAGATCACCGACGAACTCCTCGACGATCTGGCCGCCCTGCCGGCCGACGTCCCCGTCGACCTGCGTGCCCGCTTCGCCGAGCTGCTGCCCATGCGGGTCATCTGCGAGCTGTTCGGCATACCGCAGGGAGAGGCGACCGCGGCCCTGTGCACCGCCCTGCACACCGTCTTCAGCACGACGGTGTCGGGGGAGGAGATGGAGGCGGCGCGGAGGGAGGCCTTCGGCCTGCTGGCCGCGCACGTGGCCGCCAAACGCGCCGAGCCCGGCGACGACCTGACCTCGTCGCTGATCCAGGCGCGGGACGAGGACGACCGCCTGTCCGAGGCCGAGCTGCTGGGCACCCTGTACCTGATGGTCGCGGGAGGACAGGACACCACGGCCACGCTGATCACCAACGCCGTGGGCGAGCTCCTGAGCCACCCCGAGCAGCTCGCGCACGTCCGGGAGGGCCGGGCCGGCTGGGACGACGTGGCGGCCGAGACGATGCGGATGCACACGCCCGGCGCCTACTCGCCGCTGCGCTTCGCGGTGGAGGACATCGACCTGGACGGTGTCCTGATCGAGCAGGGCGACCCGATCCTGGTCTCGTTCGCGGCGGCCGGCCTCGACCCGGAGCGGTACGGGGAGGACGCCGCGAAGTTCGACGTCACGCGCACCGACCGGGACACCTTCGGGTTCGGGCACGGCGTCCACCGCTGCATGGGCGTCCCGCTCGCCGGTGTGGAGGCGACCACCGCCTTCCGCGCCCTCTTCGAGCGCTTCCCCGGTGTGCGCCTGGCCTGCGCCCCCCACGAACTGGAGCCCATGCACACGTTCCTGATGAACGGTTACGGGGCGCTGCCCGTGCTGCTCGGCGCCCCGGCGTTCTAGGGCCTGCCCGGGCCGCCGAAGCCGCCGGCCCGCAGACCACCGCCCCTGTCCAAGGCGTCACCCGAGCTCCGCGCCCCGTCCGGGACGCGGAGTTCTTCGTATGCGCCGCGGACGCGTGCCTCGACTCCCATTGGAGCGTTCCTCGAGCGGCCCGGCGGAGCGTGGGCGGAAACCACCGGGAGCAGCCGGGGAGAGGGAGGCCGCATGAGCCGTCAGGTGCGCACCGACGCCGTGGTCCGTGTGGAGCGGGGCGGGCCCGACGAGGAGGAACTGGCCGCGGTGTGCGCGCTGTTGTCGCTCCTCGCGCGGCGCGCGGAACGGCAGGACCCCGGTCCCCGGCCCCCTGCGGCGCGCGGCTGGCGGGACCAGGAGAAGGCCCCCTACCGGGCCCCGCTGAGCTGGCGCTGACCGGGTTGACCGGGCTGACCGGGCGGTCTTTTTGTATCGCCATCCATAAACCGCACGTGCGGTTTGTTAGGCTGACACGGGTGATCAGGGTGTACGGCATCCGCGGCGACGAGAGGAAGGGGTCGCGATGACGTATCCCTCTTCGGGCGGCGTGGAGCCGACCGAGGCGCGCGCGAGAACGACGGCGCTGCGCGCCCTGCGTGAGGAGGTCGTGCGCGGCCCGAGCGACAAGGCGACCACGGCGCAGCACGCCAAGGGCAAGCTCACCGCGCGGGAGCGGATCGAGCTGCTGCTGGACCCGGGTTCCTTCCAGGAGGTCGAGCAGCTCCGCCGGCACCGCGCGACCGGCTTCGGGCTGGAGGCGAAGAAGCCGTACACGGACGGTGTGATCACCGGCTGGGGCACGGTGGAGGGGCGGACGGTCTTCGTCTACGCCCATGACTTCCGCATCTTCGGCGGGGCGCTGGGCGAGGCCCACGCCACGAAGATCCACAAGATCATGGACATGGCCATCGCGGCCGGTGCGCCGCTGGTGTCGCTGAACGACGGCGCGGGCGCCCGTATCCAGGAGGGCGTCTCGGCGCTGGCCGGGTACGGCGGCATCTTCCAGCGCAACACCAAGGCGTCCGGAGTGATCCCGCAGATCTCGGTGATGCTGGGCCCGTGCGCGGGCGGCGCCGCGTACTCCCCGGCGCTCACGGACTTCGTGTTCATGGTCCGCGACACCTCGCAGATGTTCATCACCGGCCCGGACGTGGTCAAGGCGGTGACGGGCGAGGAGATCACCCAGAACGGCCTGGGCGGCGCGGACGTGCACGCCGGGACGAGCGGTGTGTGCCACTTCGCGTACGACGACGAGAGGACCTGCCTCGCGGAGGTGCGCTACCTGCTGTCGCTGCTGCCGCAGAACAACCGCGAGGCCGCGCCGCAGGTGGCGTGCGGTGATCCGGCCGGCCGGCGCAGCGAGGCGCTGCTGGACCTGGTTCCGGCGGACGGCAACCGCCCGTACGACATGGCGAAGGTGATCGAGGAGCTCGTCGACGACGGGGAGTTCCTCGAGGTCCACGAGTGGTGGGCGCGCAACGTCATCTGCGCCCTGGCCCGTATGGACGGGCGGGTGGTCGGCATGGTGGCGAACCAGCCGCTCGTCCTGGCGGGGGTGCTGGACATCGAGGCTTCGCAGAAAGCGGCGCGATTCGTGCAGTTCTGCGACGCCTTCAACATCCCGGTCGTGACGCTCCTCGACGTGCCGGGCTTCCTGCCCGGTGTCGGCCAGGAGCACGGCGGCATCATCCGGCACGGTGCCAAGCTGCTGTACGCGTACTGCAACGCAACGATGCCGCGGATCTCGCTGATCCTGCGCAAGGCGTACGGCGGCGCGTACATCGTGATGGACTCGCAGTCCATCGGCGCCGACCTGACTTACGCCTGGCCGACCAACGAGATAGCCGTGATGGGTGCCGAGGGCGCCGCCAACGTGATCTTCCGAAGGCAGATCGCCGAGGCCGACGACCCCGAGGCCATGCGGGCGCGCCTGGTCAAGGAGTACAAATCCGAGCTGATGCACCCGTACTATGCGGCCGAGCGCGGCCTGGTGGACGATGTGATCGACCCCGCCGCCACCCGCGAGGTGCTGATCCGTTCCCTGGCGATGCTGCAGAGCAAGCACGCCGACCTGCCGTCCCGCAAGCACGGCAACCCGCCCCAGTGAGCCCCACACCCCCACCCCACACCTCCCCCCACGCACCACCACAGCGGTCGAAGCCGCCTGCCGTCGGCGGCCACAGGAGAAGTTGAATGGTCAAGCAGGAGCGTGCGGTGCGCACGCGCAAGTTGTTGGTCCAAGCCGCGGCCACGGTGTTTGCGGAAGAGGGGTACGCACCGTCGTCGCTCACGACGATCAGCAAGCGGGCCGGTGTCAGCAACGGGGCGCTGCACTTCCACTTCGAGAACAAGAAGGCGCTCGCCCGGGCGGTCGAGGACGCGGCCGCCGAAGCGGTCAGCGGGCTCGTCCGGCCCGAGGGCCGTGCCGGGACGAGCGCGCTGCAGGCACTCGTCGACGCGACGCACGGGCTGGCGGGCAGCCTCCTGGACGACATCGTCGTCCGGGCCGGTTTCGACCTCGGCCTCGAACGGGTCCTGGGCGGCGAGGCCCGTCTGCTGCGCACCTGGCACGAGTGGGTGAAGGAGACGCTGCGCCGCGCCGAGGCGGAGGGCCACCTGGCCCCCGGCGTGTCGCAGGACGACGCCGCGGCCGCGATCGTGGCGGTGACCGTGGGCTTCGAGGTGCTCGCCGGGGACGATCCGCGGTGGCTCGCCGAGCGGCGGATCGCCGGGTTCTGGGAGCTGCTGCTGCCCGGCATCGCCACGGAGCGGGACCTGGTCTCCGCCCGGCCCGCGGCGCAGCGGGACCCGCGCCGCGGAAGCGCAGGGCCATGAGCCGTCACCGGCCGGACCACGTACGGCGGTCGCGGTCCGGCCGTCCGTCGCCCGCGGGCCGGGTCCCGTGTCGGCTGCACCGGGACTCAGGTGCTCCTCGAGAACGTGCCGCCACTGTGGTGCACGGCGGCACAACCGCCCTGCGGCCCGTCCTCCCCACCCCCCGAAGGAGGACGGGCGGCGATACCTGGCCCGGGGCTTCGCGGCCGGACAGATCTTCGCCCACCCGCCCCCGGCCGGCGATCGGTCACGGGACCGAGGCCGCACCGACGAGTGCCGCGTGCTCGCCGGAACGCCGATGCCATTTCTCCCACGGGGTCGTCCCGCTCGCGGGACGACCCCGTGGACGCACGACCGCCCCGCCCACCCCCGTCGTACGGCGCAGCGCCGGGCCGTCCGGCCGAGAGCCGCTGGGGGAGCGCTCCAACGGCGCTGGAGGAAACGGCCGCATCGCGCGCGCACCGCTACGGTGCCGGTCAGGGCGAACGCGTTGCGCTCGCCGCGTGAGACTTTCGCTGCGTGAGAGGGGGAGGGGCCGCGCCCCGAGATGCCGATGACCGATGGCCGTGCCACCGCCGAACGCCGCACCGACACGTCGATGACCGTGGTCGTCGGCCCCGGTCGGTCGCCCCACCACGTCCCGCCCGTTCTGGAGGTCCGGGGCCCGCTGGCCGCCGGCCGCGTGGCGGCGGCCCTCGACCACGCCGCCGGGCGGACCCCCGGCGGCCGGCCCTGGCGCCACACACTGCAACGGCTCGGGCCCGACCACCACATGCTGCACATCGAGCCGGAGGCGGCCCCCGAGTCCCCCGGCGACCCGCACGAGAGCCCCGCCGCCTTCCCGGCCGGCCTCGTCGCGGACCTGCTCACCGCCCGCGACGGGCCGGCCGTCCCGCTCGCACCGGCCCAGCTCGACCTGGTCCGGCGGGCCGAGGACACCCCGGGCCGCCACTTCTCCCGGGCGCTGAACGCGGCCGAGCCGTTCGACCCGGCCGCGGTGGACGGTGTCCTGCGGGCCCTGGCCAGGGCCCACCCGCTGCTCGGCGCCAGGATCGACACCGCGGCGGGCGGCGGCATGCACGCGGCGCCGCTCGTGTACGCGGCCGAGTGCGCGGACCTCTCCGACGTCCCGCGGGCCCGCGAACAGGAGGCCGTCGCCGCCGCGGCCCGCCGCCTGGACCCCGCCACCGGCACCACGCTGTGCGCCCTGCTGCTGCGCAGGCGGCGCAGGCTCGTCCTGGTGGCCCACGAACTCGTCGCCGACGAGGTCTCGCTGGACATCCTCGTGGCCGACCTGCGGGCCGCGCTGGCCCGGCCCCAGGAGGAACTCGCGGCCGAGGACGTGCGGTACACGGACTGGGCCGCCGCGCTGCCCGCGGTGGCCACCGACCCCCGGGAGACCGACCGCTGGCGCGTCGTCGCCGAGGGCCGCGCCGCCACCCGCGCACTGCGGCCCCGCGCCCCGCTGCCGGATGCCGGCCCGCACCGCCACCCCGGTTTCGTCCTGGGCCGGGCGGCCACCCGGCGGCTGACCGGTGCCGTGCCCCGCCGCTTCGGCCTCACCCCGGCCCAACTGCTCACCGGCGCCATGGGACTGGCCCTGATCCGGTGGCGCGGCACCGAACGCGCCTCCTTCGACGTGTGCGTCGACGGACGCCAGGGCGGCCCGGCGCTCGCCCGGACGGTCGGACCGCTCGTCGAGACCGAGCCCGTGCTGCTGGACGGCGGGCCCGACGAGAACGCGCGTCAGTTCATCGACCGCGTCGCCGCGAGCCTCGGCGACGTGGGACGCGGCGCGTTCGGCGCGTGCCGTGAACACGCCCCCGATCCGGCGCTCCGGCTCGCGCTGCGCGAACCCGTGCCGGTGCTGGTGCGTTTCACCCCGGACGCGCACGTCCGCCCGTCCGCCCGGCCGGCCGGGACCGCCGCCTCCTACGCGCTGGACGTCGACGCGCGCATACGCGGTGGCCGGCTGCGCATCGGGCTCGACTGGCTGCCCGCCGCCCGCGACGGCGTCGGCGAGGAGTCCGCCGGCCGGCTCGTGGACGCCTTGAAGGACGTCCTGGACGAGCTGGCGGCGGGCACCGGCGCGTCGCCCGCCCCGACGAGCACCGTCGCCGCCAGCCCGCTGCAGCGCGAACTCCTGGCCGACGCCGACGCGCACCCCGGGACCGGACGGCAGATCGAGCAGCTCAGCTGGGTCTGGCACGGGCCGCTGGACATCGCCCGGTTCACGGCGGCATGGCAGTCCGTCTTCGACCGGGAGGCCGTCCTGCGGGCCTCCTTCGACCACGGCCCCGACCCCGCGATCACCCTGCACGACCGGGTCGTCCCGCAGGTGGTGCGGGTGCCGTACACGGGTGCGGACGGGCCCGGTGCCTTCGTGAGCGACCGGCGGCGCGGGCTCGATCCGCGCTCCCCGGGACCGCTGCGGATCACGCTGCTCGACGGTCCGCCCGGCGACCGTGCGCACCCGCAGACCACACGGGTGCTGCTCACGTACCATCTGGCGCTGCTCGACACCTGGAGCGTGCGCCTGCTCGTGGCGGAGTTCTGCCGCGCCTATCTGGCGGACGGCACGCTGCCGGGCGGCGACCGGCGTCCCGACGTACGCGACTACGCGCACTGGATCGAGGCCCAGGACCTCACCCCTGCCCGTGACTTCTGGCTGCGGACCGCGCCCCTGCCCCAGACCGCGGCGTCGGTGCCGGCCCACGCCACTGCCTCGCCCGTCGCCCGGGGGACGGGAACCGGGCGGGCGCGGGTGCGGCTCACCTCCTCCGAGGCCGCCCGCCTCGACGCCTGGGCCGCCCGGTGGGGTGCCACGGAGAGCGGCGCACTGCAGGCCGCCTGGGCGCTGCTGCTGTACCGGGCCGCCGGGGCGGACGGCTCGATGCCGGTGAGGTTCAGCGTCGCGGTCTCCGGGCGGGGCATCCCGCTGGAGGGCGTGGAGCGCCTGCCCGGCGCCCTGCGCAATCCGCTGCCCGTCTCGGTCGAGGTCGACCCCACCGCCACCGTGCCCGACCTGCTGGCCGCCCTGCGCGACCAGGCCGTCGACCTGTCGTCGTACGAGTGGGTCTCGGCCGGCCAGATCCACGGCTGGACCGGCACGGCGTCGAACGGTCGCCCGGGGCGCGGGCGGAGCCCCGAGAGCCTGCTCGTCTTCGAGAGCGGCCTGGACCCGCTGCAACGGCTGGAGCCGTCGTTCGCCGCCCACGGCATCCGTATGGAGTTCCCCGAGACCACCGGCGCCGCGAACGCCTTCCCGGTCACGCTCGTCTCGCACCGCGACGAGGCCGGCGGCCTGGTGCTCTCCGTGATCCACGACCGTGCCCGGCTCGCGGACGGCACCGGGCTGCTGGCCGACTGCGCCGACCTGCTGCGCGAACTGCCCTACGAGGCCGACGAGACGACACCCATCGCCGAACTCCTCGACGAGCTGTCGGTCACGGCGGCCGCCCGGCCCCCCTTCACGCCCCTGCGCGAGGGAACGGGCGGTGTCATCTGTCTGGTGCCCTCGCCGGGCGTCCCCCGGACCTGGTACACCCGGCTGTCCCGGCAGTACGTGGGGCCGGAGACGGTGATCCTGCTGAGGCCGGCACCGCAGGGGCCCCGGGCCTGGCACGGGGTGCTGCGCCTGCTGGCCGACGGGGGGCAGCGGCTGCTGCTCGTCGCCTTCTCGGGCGGGGGCGCCGCCGCCTACGAGACGGCCCGCCTCCTCGCGGCGGACGGGTGCCGCCCCGCGACGGTCGTGCTGACGGCCGACACCGGCACCGACCAGGCGGTGGGCGCCCTGGCGCGCCGGCTGGCGGAGGCGGCCCGGCGGCCCGGCGAGAGCTGACGGACACGCCTGTGCGGCGGTACGGGCACCGGGCCCGTACCGCCGCACAGGCGGGGTCAGGCGGAGACGGGGGAGCTGCCGCCGACCACGGGGTGGTCGCTGCCCAGCGGCCCCGACGCGGTCGCGCCGCCCGGAGAGCCGGCCTCCTCGAAGACCTCGGCCGCGGCGGGCCCGAACACGGCCCGTTCCTGCGGCAGGTCGTCCTCGTGGAAGACCGCCTCGACGGGACAGACCGGCTCGCAGGCGCCGCAGCCGACGCATTCGTCCGGGTGGATGTACAGCATCCGCGGGCCCTCGTAGATGCAGTCCACGGGGCACTCCTCGATGCAGGCCCTGTCCTTGATGTCGACGCAGGGCTGCGCGATCACGTACGTCATGAGGTGGCTCCTCGGAGGTCGGACGGGGCGGGGACGGTCCGGGTGCCGTTGCCGGCGGGGAGGGCGGCGAGGCCGCCCTTGCCGTTCCGCTCGGTCGCGGCGTCGAGCTGGCCGGCCGTCCGCGTGTGGTAGACGGGCCGCTCGACGGAGCGGAAGACGCCGATCGGGGTGTGGTGCAGGGTGTCCGGGTCGGCGAGCCGGGGCAGCGCGAAGGCCGTGGTGGGCGAGGTGACGCGGGCGTCGTGGACCAGGATGTCCGCCTCGTTCTCCGCGGTGACCGCGACCACCTTCAGGTCGCCGGTGGCCGGGTCCCGTACGACACCCTGCGAACCCCCGGCGCCGGAGCGGATCGGCTGCCCGTGCTCCAGCCGGATCACCGCTTCCTCGGCCCGCTGCTTGTCCTTGAGGGCGTCGAACGTGCCGTCGCTGAAGATGTTGCAGCCCTGGTGGATCTCCACCAGGGCCGTGCCCGGGTGGGCGGCGGCCTGCCGCAGCACCTCGGTCAGGTGCTTGCGGTCGGAGTCCACGGTGCGCGCCACGAAGGAGGCCTCGGCCCCGATCGCCGGCGACACCGGGTTGAACGGCGCGTCCGGCGATCCCGTCGGCGTCGACTTGGTGATCTTCCCGACCTCGGACGTCGGCGAGTACTGGCCCTTGGCCAGGCCGTAGATCCGGTTGTCGAAGAGCAGGATCTCGAGGTTGACGGTGCGCCGCAGACGGGCCTGCGCGACGGACTCCCCGGCCGCCCGCAGCCGGCGTACGGCGGCGGTGACCGGCCCGTGCGTCGAGCCCCGGTCCAGGTCGAGGGTCTTCGTCCCGTACGGGTCGTCGACCTGGAGGCCGGGTACCTCGCTGCCGTCGTCCAGGGTGTGGTTGGGGCCCTGGGCGAACTGCACCCGCAGGTCCGGCAGCTCGTCGAGCTCCGGGACGGAGTCCGGATGCTCGCACCCCGGTCATCCCAGCGAGCCGGACTTGTGAGGAACTCGAGTGCGGATCGTTTCGCGCCTGATCGGCTGTGCCGTGCCGACGACAGAATGAACAGACCGCACGGAATGTTTTCAGCGCGGCTTTGGGTTCAGCGACGTACCGACTCCCCTGTGTGCGTTGGGTATATGCCTCTTTTGAGAAGAATAAGGTTCGGTGATTTCGTGCATGCGGGACCTCGGGTAAAGAAAAGGGCTTACGAAACAGCACGGTTGGTTTGGTATTGACAAACCGTCCGGCCTGTTTTTAACTCGACTCACCGAGACTTGGCTCGGGGTGCGGCCCCGGACGACGGATGACTCAGGCACGAAGAGGGGAAACGGCGTGGACATCGAAGTACTGGGTACGTTGGCCGTCAGGGAGAACGATGTCTCGGTGACGCCCCGGGCGCCGAAGCCGCGACAGGTGCTGGCCCTGCTGGCGCTGCACGCCGATCAGGTCGTGCCCATCGCCTCGCTCATCGAGGAGCTCTGGGGCGACCGCCCGCCGCGCAGCGCGCGGACCACCCTGCAGACCTACATACTGCAGCTCCGGGAGATGATCACCAAGGCCCTCGAGAAGGATCCGGAGGGCGACCCGCCGCGTACGCCCAAGGACGTGCTCGCCACCGCTCCGGGCGGCTATGCGCTCCACACCTTCGGCGGCACCAGCGACGTCCGCGAGTTCGAACGGCTCTCCGGGCTCGGCTACCGGGCCATGGACGCGGGCGACTTCCCGCGCGCGGCCGGCGAGCTGGGCGAGGCCCTCGCGCTGTGGACCGGCTCCGCACTCGCCGACGTGCAGGCGGGGCCGCAGCTCGAGATGCAGATCAGGCGCCTGGAGGAGACCCGGCTGTGCGCGCTCGACCAGCGCATCGAGGCCGATCTCCGGCTCGGCCGGCACCGGGAACTGCTCGGCGAACTGACCGTCCTGGTCAGCCGCTACCGCACGCACGAGAACCTGCACGCCCAGTTCATGCTGGCGCTGCACCGCTCGGGGCGCCGCAGCGAGGCGCTCGACGTGTACCAGCGTCTGCGGACGACTCTCGTACGGGAACTGGGACTCGAGCCCTCCGCCGGCCTGCGCCGGCTCCAGCGGTCGATCCTGATGGCCCACCCGGACCCCGGCACCGCGCAGACGGCCGCCGCCGACGGCGAGCGGCTGACCCGTGTGGGCTGACGGCCGCACCCGGGATTCCCGGGGCCTGAGGACCGGGGGAGGTGAACGGCGATGCAGGCCAGGTCGGAACGGACACGGCGCAATCTGATCCAGGCGAGCGCGCGCCTGTTCAACGAGCACGGATACGCCAGCGCCACACTCGGGCGGATCGCGGCGGTCACGGGCGTGACGAAAGGAGCGCTGTACTTCCACTTCGCGTCCAAGGACGTGCTCGCCGACGCGGTCCAGCAGGAAGGCAGCGCGCGGCTCGTCGGCTTCCTGCGGCGGAAGGAGGAGTCCGGCGCCCCTCCGCTGCAGGCACTCATCGACATGACGCACTGGCTGTCCCGCGCGCTGCGCGAGGATCCGGTGATCGGCGCCGGACTGCGGATCGCTCACGAGTGCGCCGACCGGGAACCCCCGGTCACCGACTTCCACCGGGTCTGGAACCGCGAGGTGCTGCGGCTGCTCCGGCGGGCCGGTGAGGCGGGCGAACTGCGGGCCGCCGGCCGGGGCGAGGGGGCGGCGACGCTGCTGTGGGCGATGGTGTGCGGGCTCGCCGCCGTGGCCAAGGCGCTGCCGTCCGAGGAACTCGCCCCGCGGCTCGCCGCGTCGTGGGACCTGCTCCTCACCGTGCTCGTGGAGCCGGAGGAGGCGGTCCGGTACCGCACCCACGCGCCCGACCCGCTCGACGACCGGGCCCCGGTCGCGTGACCCGCGCGGCCCCCGCGCGGGGGCCGCATCCGTACGGCGCGTCCGACGAGAGCACCACCCTCACCACACTCAGGACATTGGAGCCCCGCCATGCCCCGTGAACGACAGACCGCCCTCACGGCGGCCCCCGCCGCCCTCGACGACGACGTGCTCGCCCGGATCGTGCGCATGCTCGCCGACGTGCTGCGTCTCCAGCCGGAGAAGATCGACCCCGGGCAGACGTTCCGCACGTGCGGGGTCGACTCGCTGCTCTCCGTGGAGTACGTGGCCACCGTCAACGCGTACTACGGCACCGCGATCAGGCCCGCCGCGCTCATCGACCACCCCACACCGCTGGACTTCGCCCGGTACGTGGCGCGCGAGACGGCGGCACCGGCCTGCGCGACGTCCGCGCCGGCCCCCGCGGCCACGGCGCCGGCGCCGCCCGCGGCCGCGATGCCCGCCACCGCGTCCGCGACGCCCGCCCCCGAGCCCGCGCCCCCCGCCTCCGTGCCCGCACCGCCCGTGCTCGACGTCCTGCGCGAGGAGCTCGCCCGCATCCTGTGCTGCGACCCGTGGGACATCGACACCGCCGCACCCTTCTCCGCCCTCGGCGTGGACACCGGACTGGCCGCGGAGTTCGTCTCCGTCGTCAACCTCGTGTACGGGCTGCACGAGCGCTCCACCGTGCTGTACGACCACCCGGACCTCACGGCGCTGGCCTCCCACATCGCCGCGCAGCTCCCCGTGGGACCCGATCCGGCCGCCGTGGCCCGCACCCTGGCGGCCGAGCCGATGCCGCTGGAGGAGCTGCTCGACGCGGTGCGCGACGGCCGGGTCACCGTCGACCAGGCCCTCACCCTGCTGCCCCGCCGGGACTGAGACGGCGGACGGACATGGACCAGCACGACGTACCCGTCCGATGCGAGGGCGGCGTCCCCGGCCGCGGGAGAGAGCCGGCCCCATGACGTCTCCCGCACCGGTGGACCGGCCCGAGCGGGTGACGCACACCGCGGCGCCCGTCAAGCTGTGGTTCTGCCCCAACGACGCGCTCGCCCCGGGCATCGCCGCCGTACTCGCGGAGCACTGGCTGGACGAGCACGAACAGGAGACCGCCGGGCGCTTCCTGTTCGACCGCGACCGGCGCCAGTACCTGGTCGCGCACGCGCTCGTCCGCCGGGTCCTGGCCCTGGAGAGCGGCATCCCCGAGGCGGAGGCCGTGCTCTGGCGCTCCGCACGGGGCAGGCCGTTCCTGCACAAGCCCGTGGAAGGGCTGCCGCGCGGCGGCCGGGAGCTGGACTTCAACCTGTCGCACGCGGGCGGGTACAACCTGCTCGGCGTGGTGCGCCGCCATCGCATCGGCGTCGACGTGGAACGGCTCGACCGCGGCGACCGGGGCTTCGACGCCATCGTGGAGAGCTTCGCCCCCGAGGAGAGCGCCTGGGTGGCCGAGGCCGCTGCGGGCCGGGCCCGCGACCGCAGGGTCCTGCGGCTGTGGACGCTGAAGGAGGCGTACGCCAAGGCGCGCGGCCTCGGCCTCGGGCTCTCCTTCGACTCCTTCGCGTTCACGCTCGCGCAGGACCGGGGCGTGCTCGCCTTCCGGCCGCCCGACGACGAACCCCCGAGGCGGTGGCGCTTCGCGGAGCTGGAGCCCGAACCCGGCGTGCTCGTCGCCCTCGCCGTCATGACGGGCCCCGACGAGGAGCCCGTACTGGACCTGCACCACGGCTTCCCCTGGAACCGGCAGGCACCGCGCCGGCTGCCCCTGCCGCAGCCGGCGGGAGCCCCGGCCTAGGATCCGGTCCTGCCCGGAGGGACGAGGGAGCCGTCCGGACGGCCGGGACGACAGGGGGAGCGGCGGGTGGACCTGGTACGGCGGGAGCAGCAGATCGCCCTGCTGGAGCGGCTGCTGGACGACGTCGTGCGCGGCGAGGCGCGCGGCGTGCGCGTCACGGGCGGTTCGGGCACCGGCAAGAGCGCTCTCCTCGACGCCCTCGCGCGGCGGGCCGGCGACAGGGGCGCCCTGGTGCTGACCGCCCGCGCCTGCCCGGCGGAGGCCCGGCTGCCGCTCGGCGTGGCCGGGCAGCTCCTCAGCGCCGTTCCGGGCGGCGGGGCCGAGGCCGCACCCGACGACCCGGCCGCGCTGCACGCGCCCCTGCGCGACCTCGCGGCCGGGCGCCCCGTCGTGGTCCTGGTGGACGACGCGCAGCACACCGACGAGGCGTCCGCACGCTGTCTGCTGTATCTGTGCGGCCGCCTCGCGTCGGCCGGTATCCTGCTGGCCCTGGCCGACGCGAGGTGGCCGCCGCACACGCCGCCGCTCGCCGAACTGCTCGGCCACCCGCGGCTGGTGCCCGTCGTCCCGGCACGGCGGACGCGGCGGACGACCGCGTGGCGGAGCGGACCGAACGCGTCCTGGAGGCGCTCGTCCACGCCCACGCGCCCGCGCCCGGTGCCGCCGCCGTCCTGTGCACGGTGCTGCACGCGGGGGAGACACCGCGGACCGGCCGGTGGAGCGAACTGACACGGCACACCGGGGAGCCGGGTACCACTCCGGTCCGCCGGGCCGCGCCGGCGGCCGTCGCCGCCGTCGTCCGGGCCCGCACGGGCGCGTACGACGACGCGGCGCGGCACGCCCGCCGGGCGCTGACGCTGGTGACGCCGCGCGCGTGGGGCGTGGCCGTCGGGATGCCGCTGGCTGCCGCCGTCACCGCGGCGACCGCGCGCGGCCGACCCGACGAGGCGGCCCGGTACCTGGCACAGCCGGTGCCCGAGGCGTTGTTCACGAGCCGGGCCGGACCCCACTACCTGGTGGCCCGGGGCCGTCATCTGCTGGCTACGGGCAGGCCGCGCGCCGCGCTGGGCGACTTCCACGCCTGCCGTGACCTCCTCGACGCCTGGGGGCTCGCGCCCGCGGGCGGACTCGACTGGCAGCCGTGGGCGGCCGCGGCCCTGCGGGCGGGCGGCGCGGACGACGGCGACCCGATCGCACGGCTCAGCACGGCGGAGCGGCGCGTCGCGGTGCTCGCCGCGCGCGGCTGCACCAACCGGGCCATCGCGGCCCGGCTGTACGTCACGCCCAGCACCGTCGAACAGCATCTGACGCGCGTCTACCGCAAGTTGCGCGTGACGTCCCGCGCGGGCCTCGCGGACCTGGTCGCAGCCGCCGAATAGGGGGGCGGGCAGGGGCGGTCAGGGGAGGGCCCGCCGCCCGGCGGGCCTGCAAGGTGGACGCGGACGCGCTCGCGATCGGCTAGGAGAATCCATGAGCGGCACCCGTGGCCCATCCCCCTGGTTCCGGAACTACCGGCCCGCTCCCCAGGCCCCCGTGCGCCTGGTGTGCCTGCCCCACGCGGGCGGAGCGGCCAGCTTCTACCTTCCGGTGGCCAAGGCCCTCGCACCGCGCGTCGAGGTCCTGGCCGTGCAGTACCCGGGGCGGCAGGACCGGCGCCACGAGCCGGCCGCGACGGACGTCGAGCAGCTCGCCGACGCCGTGGCGGAGGAGATCCTCGCGACGCTCGACGGGCCGTACGCGCTGTTCGGGCACAGCATGGGCGCCATGGTCGGCTTCGAGGCCGCCCGCCGCCTCCAGGCGGCGGGCCGCGGTCCCGCGGAGCTGTTCGTCTCCGGCCGCCGGGCACCCGCTCTCGACCGCCACGGCGACCTGCAGCCGCGTACCGACGACGAGGTCATCGAGGACATACGGTCGTTGCAGGGCACCGGCGACGCGCTCCTCGACGACCCCGAGATGCGGGAGATGATCCTGCCCGCCCTGCGCGCCGACTACGCGGCGGTGCGCCGCTACCGCCACCGTCCGGGCCCCGCCCTGGACTGCCCGGTCACCGCCTTCACCGGCGACGCCGACCCCAAGGCGCCCGTCGGCCAGGTCGGCGCCTGGCGGCAGCACACGCTCGGCGGCTTCGAGCTGAACGTACTGCCCGGCGGCCACTTCTTCCTCGTCGACCGCGCCGAGGAGGTCTTCGCCACCGTCGAGCACCGCCTGACGAGGACCCCCACAGCGGCCCGCCGACCCGCCGGGCGTGCCTCCGCGCGGACAGCCGACCGGCTTGGAACGGCACTCGAGCAGCGGTGGAGATAACAGGGGCGGTCGGGAGAACGCGGCTACCGTGCGACGCGCCGGTGGTTTCGAACCACCGCGGACTCGACCGGGTATGGGAGGAAGCCGTGCAGATCCAGGTTCTGGGCCCGTTGAGCGCCGACGTCAACGGGGTGTCCATCGTTCCGACCGCCGGCAAGCCGAGGCAGGTCCTCGCGCTGTTGTCGTTCTATCCGGGCCGGGTCGTGCCCGTGCCCACGCTGATGGAGGAGATCTGGGGCAGCAACATGCCCCAGAGCGCCATGACCACGCTGCAGACGTACATCCTGCAGCTCCGCCGGCGCCTCGGTACCGCGATGGGTCCCGACACGCCCGGCAGCGCCAAGGATGTCCTCGCCACCCGGCACGGCGGCTATCTGCTGCAGGTGCCCCCCGAGTGCGTCGACGTGCACCGGTACGAGCAGCTCGTCGCCGCGGGGCAGGCGTCGTTCGAGGAGGGCGACGACGAGCGGGCCGCCGCGCGGTTCCGCGACGCGCTCGCGGTGTGGGAGGGCACCGCCCTGGTGGACGTGAGCACGGGGCCGATCCTGGAGATCGAGGTGCTGCGCCTGGAGGAGAGCCGCCTCGTCACCGTCGAGCGCCGGATCGACGCCGACCTGCGGCTCGGCCGGCACACCGAGCTCATCGCGGAACTCACCGACCTGATCGCCCGCCACCCCCAGCACGAGGGGCTGCACTCGCAGGCGATGGTGGCCCTGTACCGCTCGGGGCGCCAGGCCACCGCCCTCGACGTCTACCGCAGGCTGCGCCTGAGGCTCGTCGAGGAGCTCGGCGTCGAGCCCTCGCCCCAGCTTCAGCGCCTGCACCAGGCGATGCTCACCGTCGACCCGGCCCTCGACGTGGTCTGCGGACCGCGCCGCGGCTCCACCTTCAACCTGTACGCCGCCTGAGCCCGAGAGCCCTTCGAGGCGCCCCCCGGCAGCCGTCGCGGACGGCGGGCCCCGCCGGCCGGGCCCGTGCCGTGGCGGTCCGCCCGCACCGGCCGAGTTCCGCACGACCCCGAGGAGGACGCCGCATGTCCGGCGAACGGCCCCTGCCGATCCACTGCTTCGCGCACGCCGGGGCGGGCGTCTCCGCCTTCGCCGGCTGGAGCCGCGACCTCGGCCCCGGCGCGCGGACCGTGCCGCACCTGCTGCCCGGCCGCGACGGCCGGCGCCGCGAACCGCGCGTCACCGGGCGCGACGCCCTGCTCGCCGACATGCTGGGCCGCTTCACCGGGGACGGCGACGCCGGGTCCGCCCCGTACCTGCTCTACGGGCACAGCCTCGGCGCCCTGATCGCCTACACGCTCACCCGGGCCCTGCGCGAAGCGGGTCTGCCCGCCCCCGCACTGCTCGTCGTGGGCGCCTGCCCGCCGCCCGACGCGGCCTTGGGCCTGTCGGGCGCCTGCCGGGCCCCGGACGAGGAACTGCTGCGCCTGCTCGGCGGCCTCGGGAGCCTCCCGGCGGGTTCGGAGCCCGGCGGACTGTGGCACCGGGCCGTGCTGCCGGTGCTCCGTGACGACCTCCGGCTCGCCGACGCCCTGCGCGCCGACGCCCGCCGGCCGTCGCCCGCGGGGCCGCTCGACGTGCCGGTGCTGGCCGTCGCGGGCCGGAGCGACTCCCTGGCCCCGGCCGGGACGGTGGCCGGGTGGCGGCACTGGACCACCGGCCCCTTCGCGCTGCGCACGGTGCCGGGCGACCACTTCTTCCTACGGGGCCGCGAGCTGCCGCGCCTGGTCGGGCGCGCCAGCCGGGTCGTGCGGCGCCTCGCGCCCGTCGCGGCCGGCCGTTGAGCGCCGGGCACCCCCGGCACGGAAACCGCACAGGAGCCGACTGACATGAGGGGCAACCGATGAGACGAGTCGTCATCACCGGGATCGGGGTGGTCGCGCCGGGCGGCGTGGGCACCGTGAGGTTCTGGTCACTGCTGACCGAGGGGCGCACCGCCACCCGCCGCATCACGCTCTTCGACGCCTCCTCGTTCCGCTCGCGGATCGCCGCCGAGGCCGACTTCGACCCGGCCGAGCACGGCTTCGCCCCCGAGGAGGCGCGCCGCCTGGACCGCAGCGCGCAGTTCGCCCTGGTCGCGGCCCGCGAGGCCGTCGCCGACAGCGGGCTCGCCCTCGCCGCCGAGGGGGAGCGCACCGGGGTGACCCTGGGCACCGCGGTCGGCTGCAGCACCGGCCTGGACGAGGTGTACGCGCACGTCAGCGAGGCGGGCAGCCACTGGCTGACCGACCACACCCGGGCCGAGGCCCGGCTCGGGGACTATCTCGCACCGAGCTCGGTGGCGGCCGAAGTGGCGCGCGACGCGGGCGCGCTGGGGCCGGTCTCCGTCGTCTCCACCGGCTGCACCTCCGGGCTCGACGCGCTCGGCCACGCCGTGGAGCTGATCCGCGAGGGCAGCGCCGACATCATGGTGGCGGGCGCGACGGAGGCACCCATCACCCCCATCACCCTGGCCTCGTTCGACGCGATCCGCGCCACCTCGGCACGCAACGACGAGCCGGAGACCGCCTCGCGGCCCTTCGACCGGACCCGCAACGGGTTCGTCCTCGGCGAGGGCAGCGCGGTGCTGGTCCTGGAGGAGCACGACCGCGCGGTACGGCGCGGCGCCCGCGTCTACGCGGAGATCGCCGGATTCGCCACCCGCTCCAACGCGTACCACATGACCGGACTGCGCTTGGACGGCGGCGAGATGGCCGAGGCCATCCGGATCGCCCTCGACGAGGCTCGCCTGAACGCCACCGACGTCGACTACGTCAACGCCCACGGTTCGGGGACGAAACAGAACGACAAGCACGAGACGGCCGCGTTCAAGAGGAGCCTGGGTCGGCACGCCCACCGGGTGCCGGTCAGCTCCATCAAGTCGATGATCGGCCACTCGCTCGGCGCGATCGGCGCACTGGAGATCGCCGCCAGCGCGCTGGCCATCGCCCACGACACGGTGCCGCCCACCGCCAACCTGCACGAACCCGACCCGGACTGCGACCTCGACTACACCCCGCTGACCGCACGCGAGCAGCGCACCGACACCGTGCTCAGCGTCGGCAGCGGCTTCGGCGGGTTCCAGAGCGCGATGGTGCTCACCACCCGGCACCCGGGGGTGGCCGCATGACCGCCGTGACCACCGCGCACGGCGCCCCGGCCGGGCGGCACGCGTTCGGCGTGACCGCGGCCGTCACCGGGCTCGGCGTCGTCGCCCCCGGCGGCATCGGCACCCGGGCCTGGTGGGACGCGACACTGCGCGGACAGCTCGCCGTCGCTCCCGTCACCCGCTTCGACGCCTCCGGCTACCCGGCGACGCTCGCCGGCGAGGTCGCGGGTTTCGTCGACGAGGACCACGTACCGGCGAAGCTGCTGCCGCAGACGGACCGGGTGACGCGGCTCTCGCTGGCCGCGGCCGCCGAGGCGCTGCGCGACGCGCGCCTGGACCCCCGCGACCTGCCCGACTACGCCATGGGCGTCGTCACGGCCAACGCGATGGGCGGCTTCGAGTTCGGCCAGCGCGAGCTGCAGGCGCTGTGGAGCAAGGGCCGCCGGCACGTCGGCGCCTACCAGTCCTTCGCCTGGTTCTACGCCGCCAACTCCGGCCAGATCTCCATCCGGCACGGCCTGCGCGGGCCGAGCGGCGTCGTCGTCAGCGAGCAGGCGGGCGGACTGGACGCCGTGGCGCAGGCCCGCCGCCGGCTGCGCACGGGCGTGTGCGCCGTGCTCACCGGCGGGTTCGACTCCGCCCTGTGCCCGTGGGGCTGGACCGCGCAGCTCGCCGCGGGAGGCATGAGCACCCGCGGCGACGCCGAGCGCGCCTATCTGCCGTTCGACGCCGACGCGTCGGGCCACGTGCCCGGAGAGGGCGGCGCCCTGCTCGTCCTGGAGGACGCCGATGTGGCCCGCGCCCGTGGCGCCGCCGTGCTCGGCACCGTCGAGGGCTGCGCCGCCACGTTCGACCCGGCGCCGGGCACCGGCGCCCCACGCCTCCTCGCCGCGGCCCGGCTCGCCCTCGCCGACGCCCGGATCGACCCCGCCGACGTGGACGTGGTGTTCGCCGACGCGGCGGGCGAGCGGGACGCCGACCGGGCCGAGGCCGCGGCGCTCGCCGAGCTGTTCGGCCCGTACGGGGTGCCGGTCACCGCGCCCAAGTCGCTGACCGGGCGCCTGGGCTCGGGCGGCTCCGCGCTCGATCTGGCGGCCGCCCTGTGCGCCCTGTGTGACCAGGTCGTCCCGCCCACGGCCGGCGCCGTGCGGGTCGCCGACGACTGCCCCGTGGACCTGGTGACCGGCGCGCCGCGCCCGGCCCGGCTGCGCCACGCCCTGGTCCTGGCCCGGGGCCGCGGCGGTTTCAACGCGGCGACGGTCGTGCGCGGCGCGCGCTGACGCACCCCGAAGACCCCGAAGACCCGCAAGACCCCGGCGACCGAGAGATGAGGGACATCATGGAACGGATCGAGCTGACCGAACTCGCCGCCCTGCTGCGCGAGGCCGCGGGCGAGGACGAGGGGGCCGCGCTGGACGAGAACACCCTGGACACCCCGTTCCTGGACCTGGGCTACGACTCACTGGCGCTGCTGCAGGCCACCGGCGTCGTCGAGCGCGACCACGACGTGATGCTCGACGAGGAGGCGCTGGCCGAGGCGCAGACGCCGCGCCAGTACCTCGACCTCGTCAACAGGGCGCTGGCCGCGCGCGCCGCGGCCTGAACGGCGCCGTCCGAGTGTCCCGGTCCAGTCAGGAGCCGACCATGACGAACACGGCGTCCCCCCGGCGGCCGGCGGCGCGTGGTGCCGCGCCGGACCACGACCCCACCGCGGGGCGGTTCACCGAGGTCGCCGACGGCGTCCACGCCTATGTGCAGCCCGACGGCGGCTGGTGCCTGAACAACGCCGGGCTCCTCGTGGCGGACGGCGAGTGCCTCCTGATCGACACCGTGGCCACCGAGGCGCGGGCCCGCAGGCTCCGGGACCACGTCCTGCGCCTGGCGGAGCGCCCGCCGCGGTTCGTCGTCAACACGCACTTCCACGGCGACCACACCTTCGGCAACTTCCTGTTCCCCGAGGCCGCCGTCATCGGCCACGAGCGGGCCCGCGAGGAGGCCGCCGCGGCCGGGACGCATCTGACGGGCCTGTGGCCCGACGTGTGCTGGGGCGATCTGGAGATCGTCGTGCCCACCGTCACCTACCGGGGCCGGATGACCCTCCACGTGGGTGCGCGGCAGGCCCGGCTGCTGCACCCGGGGCCCGCCCACACCACCGGCGACACCGTCGTCTGGCTGCCCGGGGAACGGGTCCTGTTCGCCGGCGACCTGGTGATGTCGGGCGTCACGCCGTTCTGCCCGATGGGGTCCGTGTCCGGGTCGCTCGAGGCCCTCGCGCGGCTGCGCGCCCTGGACCCCGTCACCGTCGTGCCCGGGCACGGCCCGGTCGGCGGCCCGGAGCTGCTCGACGCCGACGAGGGCTATCTGCGCCGGCTCCAGCGCCTCGCCGCCGACGGCATCGCGGCCGGCCTCACCCCGCTGCAGACCGCGCGGGAGGCCGGACCGGGCCCGTACGCGCACCTGCTCGACGCCGAGCGCCTCGTGCCCAATCTGCACCGCGCCTACGCCGAGGCGCTCGGCGCGGCGCCCGGCGACCCGCTGGACGTCCCCGCCCTGTTCCGCGAGATGGCCGACCACCACGGCGGCCTGCCGGTCTGCCGGGCCTAGGGGGCTTCTGACGGCTCTTGGACGGTGTCGCGGAGCCAGATGACGATCGCGGTGACGGTCAGGGTGCCGTGACGGTCAGGGCGCCGTTGGAGATGCAGCCGCGCTTGTCATACCGGGTGGCCACCGCGCGGAACTGCTTCCACTTGTTCACGCATCGCTCGACCGCGTTGCGGCGACGGTACCGGGCCTTGTCGAAGGCCCGGGGGCCGACCGCCGGCTCGTCCCCGGCGCTTGCGGTGGAGCCGCTGGTCACCGGGCCGGGTGATGGTGGCCTTGATGCCGCGCCGCCGCAGGTAGGCGCGGTTGTCGCGGCTGGAGCACGCCTTGCCGCCGCGTACCCGGTCCGGGCGGCCTGGCCCAGGAGGCCGGATGCGTAAGCCGTCCCGCACAGGGGCGGACATCGGGCTGTCACCCCGCTGACCGGGCGAGGTCAGCCAGGTCAGCGTGCGGGCCCGGCCGTCGGGCAGCAGATGGACCTTGCTGGTCAGCCCGTCCCGTGAGCGTCCCAGGGCCTCCCGGCCATCGGTTTCCTCACGCGTCCCGCCCCCCTTTTTTCCGGGTGGCCGGCCGGGGGCTCACGGGGCGCCCCGGCCGCGTGCTGATGCGCACGGCAGGAGGGGGAACCGATGTTCACGGCCCACTCCCGCCGGTCCGCCTGGCGGGCGAGCGCCCTGTCCGGGGCGCCGGCATCCGCTTCGATCCGCAGCTCCTGAAGGACGGTCTTCCAGGTGCCGTCGGCCGACCAGCGGCGGTGCCGCTCGCAGACGGTCCGCCAGGGACCGTACCGTTCCGGCAGGACAGGCCAGGGCACACCGGTCCGGGCCCGGAACAACACCCCGTTGACCACCCTGCGATGATCCGCCCACGGCCCACCCGGCCTGCCGTTGCCGGGCAGGAACGGCTCGACCTCCCGCCACTGCGCATCCGTGAACTCATGCCGCCGCACCATACGGGCGTCCTGCCCGGGCAACCACGAGATCCCCCCAGCCCACCAAGAGCCGTCAGAAACGGCCTAGGCCGCGCTCGCGGCGGCCAGGGCGAGGTCGTCGCGGGTCACCAGGCGGGAGCGGGTGCGCCACTTGCCGCGCGTGCGGACCAGCACGTCCTCGAGGACGCACACCCGCGACACCCTCGACTCACCGCCGCGCGGCGTCGCGTACACCAGGGCGTAGGCCCGCGTGCGCAGCGTCCCGTCGGGCTGCGGCCGTACGTCGAGCATGCCGATCCAGTGCCGTAGCTGTTCGCCGCTGCGCTCCTGCTGGATCCGGTTGCGGCGCACGTTCGCGGCGAGCGCGGCGCGTCCGCGCACCGGCTCGTCGAGGGTGGGCACGACGAAGACGGCGTCCCCGGTGAACGTCCCCGCCCAGCGTTCGGCGTCGTGGTCGTCGAAGAGCTGCATCTGGTGCGCGTAGAACTGCTGGATCCGCGCATACAATGCGCCGAACTCCTCCTGCCGGGAGGCGGGTCGGACAGGTGTGAGCACCTCGGTGGCCATGGCTGGCCCCTTTCGTCGCGTCCTTGGTGTGCCACGGGATGCCGACACTCTCCGGGGCGCGGATCGAGCACTCTTCGAAGATTCCTCAAGCGCTCCGGCGGACGGTGAGTCGCGTCCAGCGGCGTCTGTCCGCCGAGCCGGAGCCGGAGGAGAACGAGCGGTGCCGAACTTCACCCATCCCGACCTCCCCGTCGACGGGCTGCTGCGGCGTGCGGCCCGGCGCGACCCGGACGGCGTCGCGATCCGCACCGCGACCCGGTCGGTCGGCTTCGCCGAACTCGACGCGTGGGCCGACCGCATCGCCGGCTTCCTGGACCGGACGCTCGACGGCGCGGCGGGCGCCCGCGTCGGCGTGGCCAACGTCCTCGACCCCGTCTTCGCCGCCGCCTACTACGGCACGGCCCGCAGCGGCGCCACCGTCGTCCTCGTCAACCCGCTGATCGGCGAGGACGGTCTGCGCCACGTCCTCGCCACCGCCCGGGTCGAGGCCGTCCTCGTGCCCGCGGCCACCGCGGGAGCGCTCGCCAGGCTGCGCGACGACCTGCCCGCGCTGCGCGCGATCGTGGTCACGGACGCCCCCGACGGCGTGGTGCCCGCCGGCACCGTGCCGCTGCACCGGGCCCTGGACGGTGCGCCGGCCCGGCACACCGGCGCCCCGGCCGACCCGGGCGCCGTCGCCTGCGTGCAGTTCACCACCGGGACCACCGGCCGCCCCAAGGGCGTCCTCCTCACCCACCGCAACCTGGTCGCCAACGCCAAGCAGGTCGCCCTGGCGCACCGCGTGAACGCCGGTTCGGTCACCCTGAACCACCTGCCGCTGTACCACGTGATGCACCTCAACTCCGGTGTGTACGCCGGCGCCTGCCAGGTGCTGTGCCAGGACCCCGACCCCGTCGCGTCCCTCGCCGCCGCCGCCGAGGCGGGCGCCACCCACTACTACGGCCTGCCCGCCCGGCTGCACGCCCTGGCCGGGGACGGGCGGCTCGTCGGCGCGATCCGTCCCGGGCCGCGGCTGACGGCCGTGCTGTCCGGTGGTGCGGCGCTCGCCCCGCAGGCGGCACGCACCCTGCGCGAACGGCTGGGCGTCCCCGTCATCCAGGGCTACGGCATGGCCGAACTCTCCCCGCTCACGCACTGCCAGCAGCCCGGCCGCCACCGGCCCGGCACGGTGGGCGGCGTGGTGCCCGGCACCGAGTGCCGGATCGTCGACCCGGTCACGCGCCGCCCCGTCGACGCCGGGGCGGCCGGTGAGGTCCAGGTCAGAGGGCCGCAGCTGATGGCCGGGTACCTCGACGGCGGGCACGGGGCGAGGATCGACGCGGACGGCTGGTTCTCCACCGGCGACATCGGCCGCCTCGACGACGACGGCGCCCTGCGCCTGGTGGACCGGCTCGACGACGTCTTCAAGCACGACAACGAGCTCGTCGCGCCGAGCAGGGTCGAGCAGGTGATCCGCGAGGACCCGCGCGTCGCCGACTGCATCGTGGCCGACTGGCCCGACGCCGAGCACGGCGCGGTGGTCTGGGCGGGCATCGTCCTGACCGACGGCGCCGGGGCCGGGCCCCGCACATCCGCGGGCGCCCTGCCGGGCCTCGGCATCCTCGACGTCCTCGACTCGATCACCACGCGGGCCAACGAGCACCTCGCCCCCTTCGAGCGGATCCGGTTCGCGGAGGCCGTCGAGTCCGTGCCGCGCACCCCCACCGGGAAGCCCGAACGGCGTTCGGTCCGCGCCCGGCTGAGACGCCGGGCCGCCGCGTGACCCGCCCCGCGCCCGCGCCCGCCCACGTGCCCCGTAACCGACGCACCCGACACCACCGACCCTGGAGCAGACCATGGTGACTCCCGCCGGCCGGCCGTCCGCGCCCACCTCTCCGATCCAGGTGCTGGTCGTCGGCGCCGGCCCCGTCGGACTGACCGCCGCCCACGAACTCGCCCGCCGGGGCCTTCGGGTGCGGCTGGTCGACGCCGCACCGGGCCCGGCCCGCACCAGCCGCGCCGTCGCCACGCACCCGCGCACCCTGGAGACGTACGACCAGATGGGCATCGTCGACGACGTGCTGCCCCTGGGGCGGCGCAACCAGGCGTTCACCATGTACGCCGGGGGCCGCCGCCGGGTGCGCCTGGAGGCCGACTACGCGACGATGCCCACCCGCTACCCGTACACGCTGGTCATCGAGCAGACCGAGACCGAGGCCGCGCTGCGTTCGGCGGTCGCCCGGCTCGGGGTGCGCGTCGAATGGGGCGTGCGCCTGGCGGACCTCGGGCAGGACGCGGACGCGGTGCGCGCCCGCCTGGTCCACGCCGACGGCCGCGAGGAGGAGTGCACGGCGTCCTGGCTGGTCGGCTGCGACGGCGGCCACAGCACCGTGCGCAAGCGCCTGGGCCTGGAACTCCTCGGCGAGAGCAGCGAGACGTGGATGCTTGCCGACGCCCCGGTCGACACCGAGGTGGAGCCCGACAGCATCTACTGGACGCACACCGGCGGCCAGGCGCTGATGATGGTGCCCTACGCCCGCGCCGGGCACTGGCGGCTCCTGGACACCGTGCCCGCGGCGGGCGGGGACGGGCCCGGCCGCATCGAGGAGCAGTTCTCCGCCAAGCTCAGCGCGGGCCTCGGACACCGGGTACGGGTCGGCGAGGCGTCCTGGACGTCCGTGTTCACCTTCCAGCAGCGGATGGTGGAGCGCATGCAGGACGGCCGCGTCCTCGTGGCCGGCGACGCCGCGCACGTGCACAGCCCCGCCTCGGGGCAGGGCATGAACACCGGCATCCAGGAGGCGTACAACCTCGCCTGGAAGCTCGCCATGGTCGAGCAGGGCCACGCGGGCCGGCAACTGCTCGAGACGTACAGCGAGGAGCGCGTCCCCCTCGGTGCGGCCCTGCTCGGCTCCACGCGCACCGCGACCACCCTGGTGCAGCTCAAGAACGCGCTCGCGGGCGTGGTCCTGCCCCTCGCCCTGCGCGTCGTCGACGCGGTGCGGCCGCTGCGCCGGGCCGTGCAGCGCAAGGTGCTCGGCGGCATGTCGGGCCTGCGGATCGGCTACGGCGCGTCGTCGCTGACCACCGCGGACTGCGACGAGTACCGTGCGGACGCCGGATTCCTCCCGAGGAGCGCGCGGGGAGCGGTCCCGGTCCCCGGCCCCGGCGCCCGGGTCACCGCCGCCCGGGTGCACGGCCCGGACGACCAGGTCGTCCGGGCCTTCCGCGCCGAACTGCGCGACCCGCGCTGGACGCTGCTGCTCGCCGCGGGCGGCCACGGACCGGGCGACGTCCCCGTCGGCGTGGCCGTCACCGCGGCCGCCCAGTACGGCGAGTGGCTGTCGGTCAGGACCGTCGGCGGCGACGGGCCCGACGGCCCCGCCCCGCTCGCCGACCCCGACCGGCGCCTGCGCACCGCGCTCGGCCTGCGGCCCGGCGCGTGGATCCTCGTACGCCCCGACGGCTATGTCGCGGCCCGCGGCACCCTGCTGACCCGGCCGGCCCTGCGCCGGGCGCTGGCCCCGCTGGTGACCCCCGTGCCGCTCGCCGACGAGGCACGGCGCGAGCCGTGCCCCGCCGTGCGCGCCGCCACCACCCACGACCTGGAGGAGCACTGACATGCCCGACACCCGCCCCGTCGCCCTGGTGACCGGAGCCACGAGCGGCATCGGCCTGGAGGTGGTCCGGCAGCTCGGCCGCGCCGGGCACCGGGTCTTCCTGTGCGCCCGCACCGCGCAGGACGTGCGGCAGACCGTGGCGGACCTGCGCGAGGAGGGCCTCGACGTCGCGGGGCAGGCCGCGGACGTGCGCTCCCGCGAGTCCGTGGCCGCGCTCGTGGCCGGGGCCGTGGAGACGTACGGACCCGTCAACGTGCTCGTCAACAACGCCGGGCGCAGCGGTGGCGGCGCCACCGCCGACCTCACCGACGACCTCTGGTACGACGTCATCGACACCAACCTCAACAGCGTGTTCCTGGTGACGCGCGAGGTGCTCGGCAAGGGCGGCCTCGCCGACGCCGCGTACGGACGGATCATCAACATCGCCTCCACCGCCGGCAAGCAGGGCGTCCTGCTCGGCGCCCCCTACAGCGCCTCGAAGCACGGCGTCGTCGGCTTCACCAAGGCGCTCGGCCGGGAACTCGCCCCCCGCGGCATCACCGTCAACGCGGTCTGCCCCGGTTACGTCGAGACGCCGATGGCCCAGCGGGTGCGCCAGGGGTACGCGGCCGCCTGGGACACCACCGAGGAGGACGTGCGGGAGCGGTTCGAGGCGAAGATCCCGCTCGGCCGCTACTCCACGCCCGAGGAGGTGGCGGCCCTGGTCGTCTATCTGGCCTCCGGGCCCGCCGCCTCGGTCACCGCGCAGGCGCTCAACGTCTGCGGCGGGCTCGGCAACTACTGACCCTGTGTCAAGGAAGCGAGGAAGACGTGTACGTGGTGTCGAGTGAGCGGGTGCACCGGACGGAGCACTCCGTCGAGGTGGACGCGGGGGCCGGGGTCGTCTACGGGCTGATCGCGGACGCGGTGCGGTGGCCGCTGTTCTTCCCGCCGAACGTGAACGTGGAACGGCTGGAGTTCGACGGGACGCACGAGCGGCTGCGGATGTGGGCCACGGCCAACGGCGAGGTGCGCTCGTGGATCTCGGAGCGGGTGCTGGACCCCCGGGAGCGGCGGATCGAGTTCCGCCAGACCCGCCCGCAGGCCCCCGTCGAGACCATGCACGGGACCTGGACCGTCGAGGAGCGGCCGGGCGGCACCAGCCGGCTGACGCTGCTGCACGACTTCACGGTCGCCGGCGACCGCCCGGGCGACGCGGAGTGGGTCGAGCGCGCCTGCGACAGCAACTCCCGCGCCGAACTGGACAACATCAAGCGTCTCGCCGAGCGCTGGACGCGCCTGGACGAGCTCGTCCTGTCCTTCGAGGACTCCGTGCGCGTCAACGGCCCCGCCGAGCTGGTCTACGACTTCCTGTACCGGGTGGCCGACTGGCCCGACCTGATCCCGCACGTCTCCCGCCTGGACTTGACCGAGGACAGCCCCGGCGTCCAGGTCATGTCCATGGACACGCTGACGGCCGACGGCAGTGCGCACACCACCGAGTCGGTCCGCATCTGCTTCCCGCACGCCGGGCGCATCGTCTACAAGCAGACGGCCACGCCCGCCCTGATGGAGGCGCACACCGGGGAGTGGTCGGTCGTGCCCGACGAGACGGGCGTGACGGTCGTCTCGCAGCACAGCGTGGTGCTGCGCGAGGAGGCGGTGGAGCGGGTCCTCGGCGCGGGCGCCGACCTGGCCGCGGCGCGCCGGTACGTGCGCCGGGCGCTCGGACAGAACTCCACCGCCACCCTCGCCCTGGCCAGGCGACACGCGGAGTCGTCCGTCCGTGTGCTGTGACGTCCGGCGCCCGGCCGCACCGCCGTCCGCGTCCCGGCCGGGCTCCGGCCGGGCTCCGGCTGTGTCCCGGCCGCGCTCCGGCTCCGCTCGAGCCGTCGAGACCAGGCTGGAACGGCCGGCGGCCGCCGGCCGACGGGCGCTGCCGGCCCGGCCCGGCCACGGACGACGACACGGCGGAAGGACGGACCGGACATGAACACGGACTCGGACACCGACACGGACACCGACACGGACGCGGACACCACCGGGCCCCGGACCCGGATCGCGCAGTACCTCTCCCGTTTCTTCCCGGTGCACGACCTCGACGACGACGCCGACATCTTCGAGCTCGGCTTCGTCAGCTCGGTGTTCGCGATGCAGCTCGTCTCCTTCGTCGAGGACGAGTTCGGCATCACCGTCGAGCACGAGGACCTGGAGCTCGACCACTTCCGCTCCCTCAGCGCCCTCGACGCCTTCGTCACGCGCAAGCTCTCCACCCCTCTCGCGCGGTAGGCCGGGCACACACCGGCGTACGCGCAGAAAGTCCTCTCGTTCGAGCGGCCGCGTCAAGGAGGCGCAGATGAGCATGGCCCGGGTGAACGGCGACACCGCCCCCCTTCGACGGACCGCCGACGAGATAGCCGCGCGGCTGTGCGACGAGGTCGCGGACCTGCTCGCCGTGCGGCCCGGCGCGGTGCCCGCCGGCCGGCCGCTGCGCGAGCTCGGCCTGGGACACGCGCAGGCGATGACGCTCGCCCGGCGGCTGTCCCGGTGGCTGGAGCGGCCCGTGCCCGCCTGGACCGTGTGGCAGTACCCCACGCCCGCCGCGCTCGCCGCACACCTCGCCGGTGACGACCGGGCCGCGCGGACGGCCGCCGCGACGTCGGTTCGCGGGCGTCCGGGCGCCCACGAGCCGATCGCGATCGTCGGCATCGGCTGCCGGCTGCCGGGCGGCATCGAGACCCCCGAAGCGCTGTGGCAGGGCCTGCTCGACGGGGTCGGCGAGGTGCCGGACGACCGGTGGAACGCCGCCGGCCCGTCGGCCGACGGCACCCCGGCTACCCGCCGGGGCGGCTTCCTCGACGACGTCACCGGCTTCGACGCGGAGCTGTTCCGCCTCTCGCCCGCCGGGGCCCGGAAGCTGGACCCCCGGCAGCGCATCGCCCTGGAGACCGCGTGGGCCGCGCTGGAGGACGCGCGCATCGTCCACGACGGGCTCGCCGGAAGCCGTACCGGCGTGTTCATGGGGGCCACGGAGCAGGAGCACCCCCCGGCCACCGGCGCCCACCCGGACGGCATCGGCACGCAGGGGGCGACCGGCCCGGACGACTCGGCCGTTGCCGCCCGCATCGCCCGCGCCTTCGGCCTCGACGGCCCCGCTCTCGCCGTCGCCACGGCGTACGGCTCCTCGCTCACCGCCGCCCATCTCGCCGTGCGCAGCCTGCGCGACGGGGAGGTGGACCTGGCGCTCGCGGGCGGCGTCAACGTGCTGCCGGGCCCGCACACCACCGTCGCCGTGACGGCGCCCGGCGGCACGGAAGCCGACGGCCGGCGCCGCGCCTGCCGCGCCGGCGCCGCCGGTCACGTCCGCGGCGAGGGCTGCGGCGTGCTCGTGCTGCGCCGCCTGTCCGATGCGCTGGCCGCCGGCGACCGCGTCTACGCCGTGCTCCGCGGCAGCGCCGTCCACCACGACGGCGCCTGTGCCGGGCCGGCGGCGCCCGGCCCCGGGGCCCGGGCGGACGTGGTGCGCGCCGCCTGGCGGGACGCCGGCATCGGCCTCCGGCACGTCTCCTACGTCGAGATCCACGGCACCGGCTCGCCCCTGGGCGACGCGGTCGAGGCCGCGGCCCTCGGCGCCGTCTTCGCCGGCGGCCGCACCGAGGCGCTGCGCATCGGCTCCGCCACGGCCGACTTCGGTCACCTGGAACCGGCCGCGGGCGTCGTCGGCCTGATGAAGACCGCGCTCGCCCTGTACCACGGCGAGATTCCCGCCGGCCTCCACCGCGCCGCCCCCGGCCCGCTCGCCGGCGCCGGGGCGGGCCGCCTCGAAGCCGTCACCGAGCGCACTCCGTGGCCGGGCGACGGCCGTCGCTACGCGGGTGTCAGCGGCTTCGGCTCCGGCGGTACCCACGCCCACGCGGCCCTGGAGGAAGCCCCGCACCGGCGGCGGCTGTTCGTGCCGCTCGCCGCCGACAGCGCGGACGGCCTGCGCGCGGCCGCCGATGTGCTCACCGGCCGGGTCCGCTCGGGCGGGGCCTGGTACGCGCCCGAGCTCCTCGGCCGCGCCACCGGCAGGCACCGTGTCGTCGCCGCCGTCGCCCACCCCGGCGAACTGGCCGGCGCGCTGCGCGACCACGTCGCGGCCCACGCCCGGGGCCCGGCCACCCGGCCGGACGCGCTCGTCCTCTGCTTCTCCGGCCACGGCTCGCAGTGGCCCGGCATGGGCCGCGACCTGCTCGGCGAACCCGCCTTCCGGGCCGCCCTCGACACGTGCGACCGGGCCCTGCGGCCGTGCACAGGCTGGTCGGTCACCGAGGAACTCCTCGCGGACCGGGCCGCTTCCCGCCTGGCGCGCACCGATGTCGCCCAGCCGGTCCTGTTCGCCCTGCAGACGGCCCTCGCCCGCACCCTGAGCGCATGGGGCGTCGAGCCCGCGGCCGTCTTCGGACAGGGCACCGGCGAGGTGGCCGCCGCGGTCTTCGCGGGCGCGCTGCCGCTCGCCGAGGGCGCCCGCCTGATCGCCACCTGGTCCCGGCTCGCGGACCCGGCACGGGAGCTGGGACACCACCTGGGCGAGCTGCGCACCCGCACCACCACGGTGCCGTTCTGGTCGGCCGTCAGCGGCGGGTACGCCGACGGCACGGGCCTCGACGCCGCGTACTGGGCGCGCACCATGGGCGCCCCCGCAAGCCTGGACGAGGCCGTCCGCGCGCTCGCCGGCGGACGGGTCCTGCGCGTCGTCGAGATCACGCCGCACCCGGTGGCGGCCCCCGCGCTGCGGCGCGGCCTCGACGCCCCCGGCGGCGGGCGGCTGCCCGTCCTGAGCACGGGCCGCCGCGGCCGGGCCGCTCGCCGGGCCCTGGAGGACGTGGCCGCCGCGCTGTGGTGCGACGGATCCGACGTGGACTGGGGGGCCGTCACCGGCCGCCGCCCCCGGCGCCGTGCCGCACCGGTCCCGGTCGCCCTCACCGTCTCGGGCCGCACCGCGCGGGCCCGCGCCGAGAACGCGGCCCGGCTCGCCGACCGCATCGGCACCGTGTCCGACGCCGGCCTCCTCGACGTGGCGTACACCGCCGCCCGGCACCGCCCCCACCTGGAGCACCGGGCGAGCGTCGTGGCCGCGTCGGCCGCGGAGGCGGCCCGGGCCCTGCGCGCCCTCGCGGACGGCCGCGCCCACCCCGGCCTCGTCCGGGGGACGGCCGCCGCGGGGACGGATCTCGCGATGGTCTTCACCGGCCGGGGCGGTCGGCGCATCCGCAGGGGACGGGAGCTGTACGCGGCGTTCCCCGAGTTCCGGCGGGCGCTGGACGAGGTGTGCGCCGCGCTCGATCCGTATCTGCGGCTGCCGTTGGTGGCGGTGCTGTTCGCGGCGGAGGACGGTCCTGACGCGGCGCTGATCCATGAGCCGGAGTTCACGCAGCCGGGACTGTTCGCGGTCCAGGTGGCGCTGTTCCGGCTGTGGCGGTCGTGGGGTGTCGTGCCGGCCGCGGTGACCGGTCACTCGGTGGGTGAGGTGGCGGCGGCGCATGTGGCGGGAGCGCTGGGCCTGGCGGACGCGGCGCGGCTGGTGGCGGCGCGCGGCCGGCTGACGCAGGGGTGCGAGCGGGGCGGGGCGATGGCCTCCGTCCAGGCGTCCGAGTCCGAGGTGACCGAGGTGCTGGCGCGGGTGGGCGGCCGGGTGACCGTCGCGGAGGTGAACGGGCCGGACCGGACGGTGGTCGGCGGGGACGTCGCCGCGGTCGAGTCGGTGACGGCCTGGTTCGCGGGGGAGGGGCGGCGGGTGCGGCGTCTGGAGGTGTCGCACGCGTTCCACTCCCCGCACATGGACGCGATGCTCGGGGAGTTCGCGCAGGTCGCGGCGGAATGCGCGTTCGCTGAGCCGTCGATCGCGTGGGTGTCGACGGTGACGGGCGGTGCCGTGTCGGCGGGCGCGGTGTCGGATCCGGGGTACTGGGTGCGGCAGGTGCGCGCCCCGGTGCGGTTCGGGGACGCGGTGCGCACGTTGGAGGGCTCGGGGGTGGGCCGGTACGTGGAGTGCGGTCCGGCCGGGGCGCTCCACGCGACGGGCGCGTCGTGCCTGGCGGAGCCCGCGGTGTCCGTGGCGCCGCAGCGGGGGGCGGACGAACCGGTGGGTGAGGTGCGGGCGCTGGTGCGGGCGCTGGGCGCGCTGCACGTGGCGGGGCAGGACATCGCCTGGGAGCGCGTCTTCGCCACCGGTGTCCCGGTCGATCTGCCGGTCTATGCCTTCCAGCGCGAGCACCGCTGACGCGCCGCCGGGCCGGCGCGCACCGCGGGCCGGGCGCGCGATTGCCGCTCGAGCGGAACTCGAGTGAGGGTCCAGGTCCGATCCGTGACAGTGGTGGTGCCGTGCAACTCCGGCGGGCCTGTCCCTCACGGCAAGGAGGACCGTATGACCGAAACCCCGAAGAACAACCCCGGCGACGACGAGGTACGCGCGCGGTTCAAGGAGGCGCTGGAGCGCAAGTCGCAGGTCTCGCGCGCCCGGCAGGCGCACGAAGCGGGCCGGTCGAAGGTCAGGAACATGAGCGGTCCGGCAGGCCGGAAACGGAACTACCGCCGTAAGACCGGCTGACCGGCTGACCGGGAACCTGCCCGGACAAGGCTGCGGCACCCCGTGACCGGGGTGCCGCAGCCTTTTTCTCGAAGACCGCTCGAGAAGTCGCGGAGAATTGCTTCCGGTGTGCCGTGGTCCGGCCGCGGAAACACCGGAGCATACGTCGAGAGCACCTCCACCCGGGCTCGAGGTGAGGCGGTCAGGGTCGGAGTACGGGTGCGCACGCGGCGCCCCGTACCGCGACGAGGGAGCTGACCACCGCCGCCATGACCATCACCGCCGAGACCATCCACCCCCCGGGCGCGCCGTTCGGACGGACGGAGGCGGACGCCCGCGCGCGGGCCGCGCGGCTCGAGGCGCTGCTGGGCGACCCGTACGACCCGGCCAACCCCCATGGCCTGCGGGCCCTGTTCGGCGCCGACGACCGGCGCGTGCCGCCCGCCGCGACCGAGACGCTGCTCGCCGAGTCCGGGCTCGGCGCCGAGTTCGTGCCCGCCGCCCACGGCGGCCGGCTCACCCGGGCCGATCTGCTGGCGCGCGCCCTGCGCCCCGTCTTCCGGCGCGACGTCGCGCTCGGCTTCGGCTACGGGATCACCTCCCTGTTCGCCGCCGGCGCCGTCTGGACGGCGGGCAGCACACGGCAGCGCCAGGACGTCGCCGACCTGCTGCTGAGCGGCGGGCGGGCGACGATCCTGCACCACGAACTCGCGCACGCCAACGCCATCCTGCGCCACGAGTTCCACGCCCGCGGCACCGTGGACGGCTACCGGCTCGACGGCCGCAAGGACGTGATCATCAACGCGGCGCGCGCCGATCTGCAGGTCGTGTACGCCCGCACCGACGCCGCCCGCGGGCCGCGCAGCCACTCCGTGTTCCTCCTCGACCCCGCCTCGGCCCCGCCGGGCCGGATACGGCACCTGCCGCGCGTCGAACTGCCCGGCATGCGGGGGGCGCTCTTCTCCGGCCTGGAGTTCACCGGCTGCCCCCTCCCCGCCGGGGCACTCGTCGGCGGCGAAGGGGAGGGAGTGGGTGTCGCGCTGCGGGTCTTCCAGGTCAACCGCAGCGTGATCTGCGGCGTCGTCACCGCGGCCGCCGGCACGGTGCTGCACTCGGCCGTGCGGGCCGCGACCGACGGCCGCACCGGCCCCGTCGCCCCCCGCTGGCGCAAGCCCCTCGCGGGCGTCTTCGCCGACCTGCTGGCCTGTGACGCCATGGCCACGGTCGTCCTGCGAGCGCTCTCCCTGCTGCCCACCCGGGCCCACCTCTTCGCCGCCACCGTCAAGTACGTGGTGCCCGACCTGCTGCGCGAGGACCTGGAGGAGCTCGCCACCGTCCTCGGCGCGCGCGGCTACGACCACGCCGGCCCCGAGTACGGGGCGCTGGACAAGCTCGTGCGCGACCTGCCCGTGGCCGGACTCGGCCATGCGGGCAGCGCCTCCTGCCAGTCGGTGCTCGTGCCCCAGCTCCGGGGCCTCGCCGAACGGTCCTGGTTCACCGAGGACGAGCCGCCGTCCGAACTGTTCCGCGCCGGCGGCGAGCTGCCCGACCTGGACTACGGGTCGCTCGGCATCGCCGGCGGCGGCGACTTCATGGCCGCCTCGCTCGTGGGCAGCGCCGCCCGGCTCGCCGCCGCGCGCGGCACGCGGGGCACCCGCGGGGTCCTCGCCGGCCTCGCCGAGGCGTTCGTCACCGAACTGCGCGCCCTGCGGGAGCAGTGCCGCCGCCTGCCGGCGTCCGGCGCCGCCCTCGCCGACCCCGCGGTGGTCGTGCTCGCCGACCGCTACGCCGGCGTCGTCGGCGCCGCCGCGGTCCTCGGCATCTGGGAGAGCCAGGACGGCACCGACCCGTTCCTCGCCGACCCGGCCTGGGCCGTCCTCGCCCTGTCCCGGCTCGCCGGCCGGATCGGCGTCCCCGTGCCCGACCTGTCCGACGGCATCCAGGAGCAGATGCTCGACGAGCTCGTCCGCCGCCACCGGGAGGGCCGCAGCTACGACCTCGACGCGATCGCCCTCGCACCGTGACCTCCCGCCACGGACGCTCCAGGGAAGGAGAGGCCTTGACGACCACCGTCCCCGCCGGCGCGGAGCGCATCAGCGCACCGGTCCACGTCAGCGGACCGTACGCCCCCTGGCACCGGGTGCGCGAGGCCATGGACCGCTACGGCAACGCCGTCATCCACACCACCTGGGGCGAATGGCTCACCGCCGTCGTCGCGGAACCCGCGCTGCGCCCGCTGCTCGGCCGCGACTGGCAGCGCTACCGCCGCACCACCGACCCCACGGTCCGCTACCGCTTCGCCGCCTCCCGCCTCGCCGTCAAGTACACGGCCGCCGCCGCCCTGTACACCGACCCGGTGGAGCTCGACCTCGCGTACCGGACCGGCGGACGCCCGTACCTGCGCGGCCTCGACCAGATCGACGTGAGCCTCACCCACACCGACGACCTGATCGCCGTCGGTGTCAGCCGCGACGGCCGCATCGGCGTCGACGCCGAACCCGCCGACCGCCACATGTCGTACGACCTGCTGAGCCGCCATGTGCTCACCCCCGCCGAACGCGTCGGCCTCGAGGGCCTCAGCGACGCCGGGCGCACGGCGGCCATGCTGCGGCTGTGGACCCTGAAGGAGGCCTACACCAAGGCCCTGGGGCAGGGACTGAGGCTCGGCTTCACGGAGTTCGGCTTCGGCTCGGATGGCGGCGAGCTGCTCGCCCCGGACGGCAGACCCGCCGCCCGTGGCGAATGGACCTTCGCCACGCACCGTGTCCTCGGCCGCTACCTGCTCAGCGTGGCCCGCCACGACGCGGGCCTGGACAGCTCCCGCGACACGGCGGCGCGCACCATGCTCGACGAGGGTTTCATGGGCGCCGTCACCGAACTCCTGGGCTGACGGCCCGGGGCGCGGTTCACCGGCCCAGGCGCGCACCCGCGCGTCCCGCGGCTACCGAGCCGTACTCGAGCCGTTCGGACGAACATGCCTCCACAAGCCGTGCAGACGGCAGGCCACGCACCCGGGGAGACACGAGCCGATGGACCAGCCAGCAAGCTCCGAGTCCGGACTGCCCATCGAACCGGTCTACGGGCCCGACGCCCTGGCCGGCTGGGACCCGGCCGGGAAGCTGGGCGAGCCGGGGTCGTACCCCTTCACCCGTGGCGTGTACCCGACGATGTACACCGGCCGGCCCTGGACGATGCGCCAGTACGCCGGTT
>NZ_JBEXTV010000071.1:0-38407 GCF_040628835.1 Streptomyces sp. NPDC006134
TCGTCGCAGTTGTCGCAGGTGGGACGGCGGAACCGGCCCACGACCAGCACGCGCTTCGGCGCGGGGGTCGTGTCGGGGTTGATGTGCGTGGTCAGGACACGGGTGGTCCTGGGAAGATGACGCATGGAGATCCCTCTCTGGACGAGATGCACAGGGGTTTCCGGTGGTCGGAGCTGCAACTCCGGCCTGAGAGGGGCCAGGGCCGTGTGCCTTGGCCCCTCTCGTCGTACATGGAAGACCATAACTCTCGGAGTCTTGAAGTTCAAGAGTTTCAGTGTAGGATTCTTCTCGTGAACACACCGAAGGAGGCCCGATGGGGGGCGTGACCAGGGAGCGAGCGCCGACTCCTGCAGGTCCGAAGATCCGGAGCCATAGCCTCTTGGGGTCAGGAACTCCAAGACCCCAAGGGGGACAGATGGCAGCGGAACGGCCGGCGAGGCGTTCATCCAGCCTCAACGAAGCGGCGGAGGCGGCCAGTAAGACGGTTTCGCCCAAATACGTGCCGCTCAGGGGCGATCAGCAGATCGAGCTGGACGTGCTGGCCAAGGAGCTGCAGGCGGCTCGGACACGCAAGAGCGAGCGGATCACCGCGAACACGGTGATCAGGGTCGCGGTGGACGTCCTCCTCAAGCGCAGGGGGGTCCTCGTCGGTGACACCGAAGAGGAACTCCTCGCCAGCTTCATGGAGTACATCGAGGGCCTGGAATCTCAGCGGGCCGCAGGAAACGAAGTGGACCCCGACGAAGGGTCCTGACAGAACAAAGGCCCCAGCGGTTGTGGGACCGCTGAGGCCGAGGCGACGCAGAGATATGGAGGTCTGTATGCGTCTGTCCCAGACTACGGCCGGAGTGCATCCGTCCTGGTCACAGGCGGCGGGAACCGGTCAGGGATTTGACTGGTCGTCCACTCTTGACCGCGTCGTGTCCGACACGCCGGCGTGGGTCCTGACGGTCAGCGTGGCCGCCGTGCTCCTGGCCTGGCTCGGCGCGGCGTACCTGTCGGTCCGTACGGTGTGGCGCGCGTCCGAGCGGGCCCGCAACCGGCGCCGGGAGGACATGGAGAGGGCCAGGGCCGAGGGCCGGGAGTCCGAGGTCATCGGCCTGGGCAGCATGGGCCGGCAGGCGTATGTCGCCCTCGGCGGCATGGTCGTCTCGATCTACGGCATGTGGGGGTTCGCCCGGGAGACCGCGCAGCTGCCCCCGGTCATCGCCGTGGGCTTCATCGCCATCTTCGACGCGATGGAACTGGTGCTGTTCTCCCAGCTCTACCAGCGGGCCAACGCCAAGCTCGGGTGGACCACGCAGCTGCGGCTGATCCACAACACCGCGTGGGCCCTGGTGGCCGTGTCCGCGACGGCGAACTTCATCCACGCCCCGAACCCGGTCTCGGCCCCCTTCATCGCGGCCGTGCCGATCGGCGCCTCCTGGATCATCGAGCTGGAGTTCCGGGCCCGGATGCGCGGCTCGGAGCAGGTCACCGACGAGTCCAAGGCCGGTCCGATCCGGCTCCTGGCGCTGCTGTGGACCAAGGGATGGGCGGCCGCGTTCTCCGGTCTGGGCATGGACCCGAACTCGACGTCGGGCCAGGTCGCCCGCGCGACGCTGGCCAAGAAGGCGGCGACCCGGCTGTTCCGCCTGCGTGTCGCGCTGTTCCAGCACGCCAAGCTGGTGCAGAACCGGGAGGCCAAGCGCCGGGACCTGGCCAAGGCCGTGAACGAGCTGGACGCGCTGCGGCGCAAGGCCACCACGGCGATGGACCGCTCGGACTTCGCGCTCGACTCGGCGCAGGCGCTCGCCGTACTGCGCGGGCTGGCCGGCTGGACGCGCGTGGATGACGTCGCCACGGTCGACACCTCCGACACCCCGGCGGTCATGAAGCTGATGGAGGAGGTCGCCATCCTGCCCTCGGCCAAGAGGATCGAGGCGGCGGAGCGCGCGGCGGAACTGGAAGCCGAGGCGGAGCGCGCGGCAGAGGCGCGGGCCGAGGCCGAGGCTGCGCGGGAGCGCGCGGAAGAGGAGAAGCGCGCGGCAGTCGAGGAGAAGAAGGCGGCCGTCGCCGCGCGGGAGGAAGCCGAGGCGGCCCTCGCCAGGGCGGCCGAGGAGACGAAGGAAGCCAAGGCTGAGGCGGAGCGCGCGGAAGACGCTCGGCGGCGCGCGGAAGCTGCGCGGAAGCGCGCGGAAGACGAAATGTCTGAAGAGTCCAAGAATGTGAATCGGCTCATCGAGCGGGCCGAGGAGGAGCAGCAGAAGCTCGACAAGGCCGCGGCCGCGCTCGACCAGGTGCGCCGGGAGCTCGACGAGCAGCTGTCCCGCAAGGACTCGACCGAGGGACAGGTCGAGGCGCTCCGCAAGGAGCTGGACCGCCTGACCAACGAGCGGAGGACCGCCGAGGAAACGGCCCGCACCAAGGCCGAAGAGGCCCGCGCGGCCGCCGGGGAGGTCGAGCGTCTGCGCAGTGTTCTCGGGGAGGCCCGGGAAGCGGCCGAGGCTCAGCGGGTGGCGGCCGAACGGGCTGCTGACCTGCGGCGCAAGGCCGAAGAGGAGCAGCGCCGGGCGGCCGAGGCGGTGGCACGCACCCGTGCCGAGGCGGCCGAGGCGCAGGCCCTGCTCGACTCCCTGCGGCCGCAGCTGGCGGAGCGGCTCGGCGGCCAGGCCGAGGCGGCCGCCCTCGCCGAGGCGCCGACCTTCCGCAGTGAGGCCAAGCAGCTCGGATGGGAGCTCTACCTGGAGACCGTGACGGCCGGCCAGGAACCCCCGACCGCTTCGGAACTGGCGAAGGCGTGCGGCGTCTCGGACGGCAACGTGCGCAACTGGCTGATCGACTTCAAGGAGAAGCGGGCCGCGATGATCGCCAACGGCGGCGCGCGGCAGCCGGAGGGCGAAACCGCGCGCTCGGAAAGCTCCCGCGCGGTGCCGAGCGGCGCGCGGCAGGAGTCGAGCGACTACCGCGCAGACGGCCACGAGCGGGCCGAGGATGCCGCGCAGACCCGGCCGATCAACGGCCAGCGTCAGCCGGTCTGATCCCTTCCCGGCTGACGGGCCCGCTCGGAAGTGAGTGCCCGTCAGCCGGGAACCGCGCGCTCTGTCCACAGGCAGACCGCTGCAGGATCGCCCTGCGGAGATCACCCGGTCTCCGCCGGGCGGGAACCGCGCGCTGCCGAGCAGCCGCCCGCAATAAACGAGCAGAGGGTTGTCCGACCCCGCGCATACGGTGCCAAGCAGGTCACCGGAGCCAGACGGACAAAGCCCCCGGGGGGCGATGGCAGCGCTGATTCCCGAGGGCCTGAGACACGACAACGGAGGAACCCCGCATGATGTCCCACGCGCAGATTACGGCCGCGGAGCTGGCGGCCTCGTCGCCGGCGCCCGGCCTGCCCGGCAGCGACCCCGCCACGGACCCGGCCATCTTCAACCACCTGAACGACTTCAACGAGTTCGTCTACGGCCCCGGCGGCATCGTCGTCGCCGTCGCGGCCGTGGGTGCCGTGGCCGGTGCCAGCTGGGTGTGGATGCAGTTCGCGCCCCGGCCGGGCTTCGCCTCCAAGCGGGAGATCCGCGAGGAGATGAGCGCCCGTCACGCCCGCGAGATGATCCCGCAGACCCGTCCGAGCCTGGTCGGCCGGGAGAAGAAGGTGCCCACTACGGCGTACGCCGTGCCGCTCGGCCGTACGCGCAACAGCGGCCTGCCCACCGATATCTGGGGCACCCCGGAGCAGAACTACCTGATCCTGGCCCCGTCGCGGCAGGGCAAGTCCATCATCCTCAACTCGATGATCTACCGGTGGGACGGCGCGGTCGTGCACACGTCGTCCAAGGTCAACGACCACCTGGCGACCAAGGCCCTGCGCGAGCTGCTCGGCCCGGTCTGGGTCTGGGACCCGCTGGGCCTGAGCGGCTCCAAGGACCTCAACACCTTCCGCTGGGACCCGATCCGCGGGTGCGAGAACCGTGAGGTGGCCATCTCGCGGGCCGCGTACCTGCTGTACGGCTCGCGCGGTTCGAGCGGCGCCGGAAGCGGCGTGGACGAGTTCTTCAAGTCGACGGCCTGCGAGGTTCTGGCCCGGTTCATGCACGCGGCCGCCCTCGGCGGCAAGACCATGATGGACGTCTACAGCTGGTCGCAGAACCGCGCGGACGGCACGGCGGCGAACATCCTGCACGCGGCCGGCGCCCGGGACTGGGCGGACCTCCTGGTGCAGCGTCAGCAGGTGGTGCAGGGCACGGGTGACGGCATCTTCACCACGCTGTCCAACGCGCTGGGCTGGATGTCGAACCCCAAGGTCGCGCAGACGGTCCTGCCCGGCCCCGGCGAGCACTTCGACGCCGAGACGTTCCTGATGAACCGGGGCACGCTCTACATGATCGGCTCCGACAAGCCCGGTTCCGTCGTCGCCCCGCTGTTCGTGATGTTCGCGGACTACCTGCGGTCCGTGGCCATCGACCTGGGCAACAAGGACGGCTCCGGCCGGATGGACCCGCCCTGCCTGTGGGCCCTGGACGAGATCGCCAACATCATCCCCCTGCCGATCGACAAGTGGATGCCCGACTCCGGCGGCCGGGGAATCACGCTGGTCATCGTCGTGCAGTCGCGTGCCCAGCTGTTCGACGTCTGGGGCGAGCAGCGCGGACGGATCATCTGGGACGACGCCAACGTGCGCATCTTCCTGCGCGGCATCGGCGACGCACAGGTCCGCAAGGAGATCAGCGACATGTGCGGCACCTACGAGAAGGACCGCAAGACGACCACCACGAAGAACGGAGAGTCCTCGATCAGCACGGTCACCGAGGAGAAGCCGGTCATCACGCCCGGAGAGGTCTTCAAGCTCGGCAAGCGCAAGAGCCTGGTCATCTTCGCCGGTTGCAGCCCCGTCATCACCCACATCAAGCCCCTGTGGAAGCGCCGGGACGTCAAGAAGCTGACCCGGTCGACCCGGCCCCCGCAGGTGCCCGGCCCGCGCTCGGGCTCGGGCAACGCCGGCGCGGTCCCGCTGACGAAGGGGCGCCGCTGATGGCCGTGGACGGCGGCGGACTCGCCGGACAGGTCTTCGCCCTGGCCAAGGACCTGGCCAAGGTCGAGAAGGACGTCGAGGCCCTGGGCGAGCGCAACGGTGACGTGCGCACCGCGCTCGCCCAGCTCGGGCACGTGCAAGAGGCGTTCGAGCACCTGGAGGAGCGCACGGCCGGCCTGCAGGAGCAGCTGCAGGCCCTCGCCCCCCTCCGGGAGGGCCTGGAGGAGCTGGCCAAGACGGTCAAGAAGATCGGGGACGACCTTGAGGCCCTGGCGGCCGAACCGGCCGAGGAGAAGCTCGCGGTCTGGAACTGGTCCTTCGACCAGGGCATGAACCGTGAAGAGGCCGGGGAAGCCTGGGAGATCCTGGTCCGCTGGGTGCGCTCGGAGCTGCAGGGCACGTACGGCTGGGTCGGCTGGCGCGCAGGCGCGTTCGTCGCCAACAACCTGGGCCCCAACACCGGCGGGCCGACCGCGGCGGCGCCGCGCATCCCGCCGTGCTGGTACCGGCACCGGGAGGCGGTGGTCGAACTGTCCTGGCTGTGCCAGGAGTGGCTCAAGATCTACCGCACGTCGTACGGCACCCCGTCCCGCGCGGGGGACTGGCACGACCGGTACGCGCCCGGAGTCAAGAAGCGCCTGGTCGCCGCCCTGGAACCGTGCATCAAGGCCGGTGTCCACCAGGACGACGCCTGGGCGAACAACCCCAACTCCCCGGAGGCTCCGCGGGCGGTCGACGACGATGAAGTCCTGTCCGCCTTCCTGAGCTGGGACCTCCAGCACCGCCGTGAGGCGCCCGCTCCCGGGCCCGTAGCGGCCTCGTAGCGGCCTCGGAGCCGTACGGACGACGAAAGCCCCCAGCGCGTCGCGCTGGGGGCTTCGTGCTGCCGTCTACGCCCTTTCGGGCTACCGGTCTTGGGGCCAGGGCCAGTCAGCCGGTACGGCCAGGCCCTCGTCGCCGCCGGCGGCCCACGCGAGCGTGTGCTCGACGGCGAGCGTGTAGTCCTGGCCGTTGTCCTGGGTGACCTTCCACAGGGCGGGGTCGCTGGTCGGGTACAGGGCCTCGTACGCCCGGCTGCGCTCGTTGCTGGCGTCCATGCCCTCGACCGGCCGGCCCAGCCGCGTGCCGGTGATGGGGGACACGGGGCTCTCGCCGGTCACCCAGTTCAGCGCGGTGACGATGCCCCGTACGTACGTCTTGCTCGTGGTGCCGTAGCCGTGCTCGGTGACGTACGCGGTCATGGCCTTGAGCTCGTCCAGCGGCCTTAGCGTGGGCGGCGTCCACTCCTGTGCGGTGCTCAACTCGGCTCACCTCCTGGTTCGTTGAGAGTAGGGGCCGGGGGTGACACCCGGCCAGCAGGCACGGGCTACGACGGGCCGTTTCAGTAGCTGATGATCGGACCCTGGTCCTGCTGGATCTGCGGCGCGACCTCGACCTCGGCCTCGGCCTGGCGGCTGCGCTGAACCTCGGCCTGCTCGGCGCGGGCCGCGTCGTCGGCTTCGGCGGCCGCCCGGTTGCTCTCCGCCATGCGCTCGGCAATCTTGTTCAGCGCGGCGTGGGCCTTGTCGAGGTCTTCCTGCAGGTCGGCCAGCTGGACCGGGAGCTGCGGGGCCTGCTGCTCGGCCTCCGGTGCCTCGGCCGTGGCCGCGCGGGCCCGCTCGGCCGCGAGGGAGTCCTCGACGTACTGCCGCTCGTAGTGCTCGCGCAGCTCGTCCTCGGCCGTGGGCGCGGCGGCCGCCGGCGCCTGCTCCAGCTCCGGCGCACCCTGCTGCAGCTCCTCCTCGACGGCCTGCTCGGCGTCCGCCTCGACGGTCTCGACCTGCTCCGGGCGCTCCTCCAGCGTCTCGCCCTCGATCTCCCAGTTGATCTCCGGGGCCTGGTCGAGGTCGTACTCCGGCTCGGCGTCGCGGGCGGCGGCGGCCTGCTCGCGCAGCTGCTGCTCGTACGCGGCGAGCGCGGCGTCCAGCTCCGGGTTCGGCCGGGCGACGTACGTGTCCTCGGCGGTGACCTGCTCGGTCTCCTCCGGCTGCAGCTCGACGTCCTGGTCGACGTGCTCCTCGACCTGCCACGTCTCGCCCTCGACCTCCCAGTCGATGCCCGGGGCCTGCTCGGCGGCCGCGGCCTGCTCGGCCTCGATCCGCCGGTCCTCGTGGTACGCGGCGGCCTCGGCGGCAAGCTCGTCCTGGACGCGCTGCTGCTCGTCGGCCTCGGCCAGCTGCTCCTCGACGCCGGCGCGGTCGACCGTGACGTCCGGCGCCGTGGTGACGGTCTCGCCCTCCACGGCCCAGTCGATCTCCGGGGCCTGCTCGACGTCGAGCGTGGGCTCCTCGACGGCGGCCCGGTACTTCTGCTCGTACGCGGCGAGCGCCTGGTCGAGCTCCTCCTGCTCCTCGTGGGTGAGGTCAGGGGCCAGCTCGGCCTCCTCGCGCACGTCGGGCGCCTGGTCGAGGGTCTCGCCCTCGACCTCCCAGTCCAGCTCCGGGGCCTGGTCGAGGTCGTACTCGGGCTCGGCGACGAGCTCCTCGTCGAGCTCCTGGTCCGGCTCGACGTCCTCAACCGGCTGCTCGTCGGCGCCACGGCGGGCCAGCTCGTCGCGGGCGGCCTCGGCGGCCTCCCGCGCCGGCGCGGTCTCCTCGTACCAAGCGGCGCGGGCCGCGTCGATCTCCTCCATGACCTCGACCCGGGCGGACAGGTTGGCCACCAGGTCCTCGTAGCCGCGGGCCTGTGCCTCCAGCTCGGCGCGCTCGGCGGCGTCCTCGCACAGGTCGGCGTCGGCCTGGGCCAGGATCGCCTTCTCCTCGTAGCGCAGGATCAGCTGGCGGGCCTCGGAGAGCTCCTCGCCGTAGTGGGCGGGCGCCCACGACTTCTCGCGCTCGTAGCGGGCGACCATCTCGCGCAGGGCGGCGTCGCTGGTCCGCGCGAGGGTCTCCTGGTCCTCGGTGCGGCCGAGGGCGGCGTGCGCGGCCTCCCACGCGGCGCGCTGCTCGACGGCGCCCTTCGCGGGCAGGCGGCCGATCGCGGTGTTCGGGGCGTCGATGTTGTACAGCTCGCGGTAGCCCTCGATGGTGCCCGCGCGGCGGGCCCACTCGGCGCGTTCGAGGACGTCCTCGGGGACCGGGCCGAGGTGGCGGACCGCCCACTCCGGGGGGTCCTCCGCCAGGCGCTCGCCCAGCACGTCGCGCCGGGCGTCCATCGCCTCGGCCAGCTCGCGGGCCACCATGCCCTCGACGCCGGGGATCTCCGGCGTGCGGTCGACCCAGCTGTGCCCGGCCGGGGCGCGCTCCGGCTGCCGGTCCTCCAGCATCTGGTCGATACGCCAGTTGACCAGGGCCGGGACGTTGTCGGGCACCGGGTAGCTCATCGGGCGCATACCGATGGCCTCGGCCAGCAGCTTCTTGCCGTCGTGGCCGGCCAGCTCGGCCTCCCGCAGCTTGCGGTAGACCGTGCTGGGGTCGCCCTGCCGGAGCTTGTTGTAGTGGTCCTCGCTGAGCATCTGCCGGAGCATCGGCTCGTACTGGTTGCGGACGTGCTCGTTGATGTAGTCCCGCCAGCGCGGCTCCAGCGCCGGGATCGACTCCGCCCAGTCCTGGCTCTCCCGCAGCTCCTGCAGCGCGGCCAGCTCGCCCCCGTCGCGCTCGATGGCGGCCTGCAGCATCGACATGGCGTCCTGGTCGAGGCCCTGGAGACGGTGCTCGTCGCCCGGGATGCGGCACGCGGCGAACGCACGGTTGTACCGCTGGGCGCGGGTGAGACCCGGGTACACCTGCTGGCGGGACATCCCTTCCTCCACCAGCAGGTATCCGCCGTAGCTGACGGTGCGGCCCTGCACGGCGTTGACCGTGCCCGCGTACGCCAGGGCGACGTTCCGCTCGACGTAGTCCGAGGGCAGGGTGACGGTTCCGGCGAGCCGCTCGGTGCCGTCCTCGTTGCGGCCGGCGACCCGCTGGGCGGTGAGCTGCCCGTCCTCGCCGATGCCGGTCACGCGGTAGACCCGCCGGTTGAGCACGAGCCTGCCCTCGGAGTCCTTGAGCTTGGCGTCGTTCTCGCGGGTCTGGATCAGGTCGCCGACCCCCGCACGGTTGTCGTCGACGAGCCGGAGGCCGTCCTCCTCGACCCGCCCGTACCGCACGAGCTGGGCGCGGATTTCCCTGCTCAGCTCGGTGGCGCGGGCGTTGGTGGCAGTCATCACGACGGACTCGCGGTTGGCGATGGTGTCCGCGACGTACGCCCGGATCACCTCCGCCTTCATCTCCTCCAGCGTGCCACCCTCGATCAGGCCGTGCAGGTCGTACTCCTCCAGCGCGCGGACGTCGCCGCGGCGCAGGGCCAGGCTGGCCTTCGCCTCCCACTCGCGGACGGTGCCGTCCGGCTCCCGGAAGCGGCGCACGTTGCTGAGGCTGTAGTGCGGGCCCTCCTCGACCATCGAGCGCAGCAGGCCACCGGCTTCGGGGGACTGCAGCTGCTGCTGGTCACCGATCAGCACGAGCTTGGCCCCGGCCTGCTCGCACAGCTCCGAGACGCGGGTGATGTGGTCGGTGGAGGCCATGCCGGCCTCGTCGAGGACCACCAGGTCGCCCGCGCGCAGACGGAACTTCTCGACCATCTCCTTGTTGCCGAGGCCCTGCGAGTAGACGTCGAGGAACCGGGTGGTGTTCTCCCGGATCTCGATGCCTTCCTCGCCGAGGACCTCGGCGGCGACGGCGGAGGGGCCGAGGCCGATCACGCGGCCCCCGGTGTGCTCCTGCCAGGCTTGGGCGATGACGCCGGTCGCGTAGGACTTGCCCGCGCCGGCGGGGCCTTCGACCACGCTGACCTTCCGGCTGTCGCCGAGGACACCGCGGACGACGTCGGCCTGGTCGGCCGAGACGCCGGACTCCTTCACCACCTGGTCGAGGACGGGCGGGGCCAGGCACGGGGCGCCGGTCTGGTGGGCGCGGGCGGCCACCCGGGCCTCGTCGCTGAGGTGCTCCTCCAGCGCGAACTTCTCGCTGGCCAGGGCAGACGGGGCGAACACGCTGCGGCCGTCGCTCTGCCGGATACGGGACGGCGCATCGTCGATGATGCTCAGGCCGGCGGTCTGCACGACGCCGTACTTCCCGGACTTGAGCGCCTCGGTCGCCAGCTCGTTGGCGAGCGGCGCGAGCGGCACGTCGCGCGGGAGATTGTCACCCAGCGTGGTGTTGATCTGCTGGATGAGCTCGCTGCGGTCCCACGTCGCGCGCTTCGTCTGCAGGGCCTCCAGCGACTCCCGGATGACCTCCTCACGGTCGAACGTGGGCGCGTCGACCTCGGCCATCCGCGTGTCGAACCCGACCCGCTCGGCCCTCTCCAGCGCACCGAGGAGACCGCCCTCGACCTTGTCCTCGGCGATCCGGGTAGCGCGCTCGATCCTCGCCTCGGCGGACTGGTGCTCATTCCGCTTCGGGTCGCGGGTGTCGAGCGTGGCCATCTCCCGGAGCCGGGCCCGGGTGTACGCGGACGGCTCGCGGCCGTGGTCCTGGACGTACTGCTCGTGCAGCTCCTCGTACCGGGCCTCGACCTGGTACGTGCGGGTCGACAGGGCGTCGAGCAGCTCGGTGTCGAGTCCCTTGATCTCGCGGGCCTTGCCGTCCGGACGCATTTCGAACACCACGGGGAGATCCCGCTCGATGGCCTGCTCCATCGTGCGCTCGAACACGGCGGCCGCGGCCTCGCGGGCCTTGTGCATCGCCCGCGAATCGAGGGTCACGAAGTGCTCGTTCCCGTCCGCGTCCAGCACCTTGATTTTGTTGAGAGTCGCCACATGCGCGTGCAGCTGCGGGTCGCCCTCGCGCGAGACCTCGTGGGTGAAGATCGCGGCGGTGAAGCCGGTGGAGTCGACGTACCGGCCGGTCGACGGGCGGCCGTTCTTCGCCTGCCCGTGGTAGCCGATCCGGCCGAGGCCGGCCTCCTCCTGGAAGACCTTCATCGCGGCCGCGATGCCCTCGTTCATCGCACCGCGCACCTTCGCGGCGTCCTCGTGACGGCCGGCGGCCTCCAGCGCGGTGAGGTAGACGGACACCGACTTCTGCGCCGAGTAGGTCTGATCGAAGTACATGGCGGGGGAGCGCTGACCCTTGTCCCGCTCCTCCCTCCGGATCTCCGCGACGCGCTCCGGGTCCGCCTGCGGCTCCTTCGCCAGGCGGTCCTCGATCCGCTGCTCGACCGTGCGGAACTCGTAGGGCTTCCGGCCTCGCCGGGCGCTCGCCTCAGCGTCCGTCAGGATCTTCTCGGCGGCCGTGCCGGTGATGCCGTTCTCTTCGATGTACGCCTTCGCGGCGGACACCGCGGCCCGGTACTCCTCGGGGTGCGCGTGCTTCCCGAAGATCGCTCGAATGTCACGCTCGGTAGCGTTCGCGCCTGCCTCGACGCCCCACTCTGAGAGGCCCTCACCAATCCACACGGCAAGCGGAGTTCCGTGTTCCGTGCCCTTGGCGTAGTAGCCCTCCGGCCCGTTGAGCCCCAGCTCGGCCTCGGCCTGGTGCCCGCCGGCGCAACCCGAACCGGAGAGCAGGTACTTGAGCCCTGCCTCTCCTCCGGAGATCGCCGTGATGCGTAGCACGATCACTGAGGATACGCGATCACGGGCGGCAGCGACACCGACAAATTGAGAATGCCTAGGTGTGTTATGTAGTGAGGGTTGTAGCAGGGAGAGACGGGGCGGAAGAAGAGGGGTTGGTAGTGGCCTGAGCTGGACTGATGCGGATGGGTGAGAGACGGCGGTGAGTGGGGTGGTTCTGACGTGCGGGAGGAGACGGGCTGGATGGGCTTCTGACGGCCTGTACCGAGGGAGTAGTGAGCTGGGCTGGCACGGGCTGCACTCGCCCTGTACGGTGGCGCACAGACACGCGGAGCCCCCGACCACAGAGATCAGGTCGGGGGCTCGACTGTTACCACGAGTGATTTTCGGCGGCGGCCGATTCCGCCGCGCGCTCCGCGCGCCGGCGCCGTGCTGCGCCCCATGCACATGGGGAAACGCCCGACCCACGCACCCGCCGAGGGCGGGCTCGCGGTGGGCCGCGGCGGGCGGGTCAGTGCCCCATGTGCATGGGGAGATCCTGGGACTCGGAGGGCTCGGCCGGGCGGGGTTCAGGGAGGGCGACGACGGGCTCGACCGTGGGGGAGTCGGGTTCCGCTTCGCTGTCCGGCTCGGCGGTGCCGGCGGCGGCCTGGGCGTCCTCGTCGGGGAGGGTGAACGGCTCGCCGCACAGTCCGCAGATGATCGGTCCCTCCGCGAGGATCTTCGGGGTGACGGGGAACGCCCGGGGGTCGGGGCGGCATCCGCACTTCACCTTGACCCGCTTCCCGCTCGTCGAGCCGGGGGTCTCCGGAGAGGTGGGCTGCTCCTCCTCGGTATCGTCCTGGTCGGCTCCGCCGAGGCCGGGAAGGGCGGCTCCGTCGATCTGGCGGATGACGGCGGCGTACTTCCTGCGGGTCGCGTCGGTGAGGGTGCAATTGGAGAAACCCAACGGTTTCTCCGACTTCCTCGGGGGCTCCAGTCCTGTCTCCCGCGCCAGCTGCGCGAACTCCTTGCGGTGCCACCGTGGGTCACCCTTGGAGACGTCCTGGATTTTTCGAACATGGGCGAGCGCGTGGGCGGCCTCGTGCAGCAGGGTCTTGAGGACCTCCTCGCCTCCGTCGCGGACGGTCTCGCCCGCGACGAACAGCTCCGCCAGGCGCCGCTCCTGCTCGGCCACGGCCCACCGGTCGGCCCAGTGGTGCCCGCGGGTGACGAGCTGTCGGCGGCGGGGTGCGCCGGTCGACGTGCTCGGCTTCTCCGTCTGGCGCCGGGGGATTCCGGTTCCGGTGATGAAGAGGACCGGCGGGAGGTCGGGGTGGTGCTTCTGGATCTGGGCCCAGCACTTCTCCAGCGCGGCGATCAGGCGGGTGCCCTCGCGGCCAGGGTCGGTCTTCGGGGCGGCCATCTGGGTCTCCTTTCCCCATGTGCATGGGTTTTGATCAACGTGCGGGCGGTGCCAACTGTTACCGGGCTGGGGTCAGAAGAGGGAGTCCTGGATGGCGCCCGTGGGGTTACCCGCTGCAATCGCGGCGGCGATGGCGGCCTCGACGTCGGCGCCGGTCGCCAGGGCGGTGAGGATGGCGTCGCGGATGGCGACGGCTCGTCCGTCCGGGCCGCGCACGTCGCCGAGCGCGTGTCCGGCCCGGTGGCTGCGTGCGTAGTAGTCGCGGATGTTGTCGAGCCGTTCGCCGGCCACCCAGTGGGCGGGAAGCTGACAGCTCGACTCGTCGCAGGTGTGGCGGACGACGTGGCCCTCGGGGAGGGCTGCGGGGCCGTTGGCGATGACGTAGCCGAGGACGTGGGCGGTGACCACGCGGGAGGTGCCGGCCTTCCTCGACCCGGCCCGCAGCTTGCCGTGCCCGGAGCTGCTGATCGCGCCGAGGAAGAACGCGCACCGGTCCGGGCCGCGGTCGTAGACCTTGGCCCGGTAGCGCTCGACGGTCGCGGCGTCCGTCGCCAGGGCGGCCCACGGCACGGGCGTCTGCTCCGTCGTCATCTCCGGCTCCTCCTCGTGGTCCTGGTGCTCGTCGTCGGCTACCGGTCGTGGGCCCGGCCGGTGCCGGCGCAGTGCCCGCACTGGCCGTTCCCGTCCGCGTGGCCGTTGCGGCAGGTAGCCATCTCCGCCATGACCGTGCTGGTCAGCCACCCGAGGTGGCCCGGCTGTACGAGCGCCTGGTGCTGCTTGCCGGTCGCCGGGTCGGTGACCGTGACGGTCACGGTAGCGGTGCCCTCCGGGTCGACGGGGTAGGTCTCGGCCAGCTCCTGCAGCGCGGCCGTGAACAGGACGGCGGGCTGCTCCACGGTGGGGTCGACGGTCGTCATGGTCACCATCCCCAGTGGTCGTATTCCTGGCGGACGTACGGGCGGTGGGACGGGTCCCACTCGATCGCGCTGGGTCCGAGGGGGCCGACGTGGGTGTCGTGCTCGCGGTCGAACTCGGCGAGCTGGTGGGCCAGCTGGACCGCGTCGGTGAGGAAGTCCTCGGCGTCCGGGTACGCGAGCGACAGCCGGTCGGCCAGGGCCGCGCGGCGGAGCAGGTAGAGCCGCTCCCGGTGCTCGTCGACCTCGTACGGCTCGCCCTTCTGCCCGGCGATGCTGGCCTCGGCCTGCAGGCGCTCGGAGATCCGGGTGAGGTCGGCGGCCTCCTGCAGGAGGTCCGGGGCTCCCATGTACGCGACTTCGGGGGTCGGTGCGTCGAACCCCTCACCGGTGATCGGGTCAGGCACGGACGGTCTCCTCCTCGGTGGTGGGCGCGTCGTCGAGCGGCTCGCGCAGCTTGTTCACGGCCTGGCGGGTCATCTGGGCGAGCCTGCCCAGCTCGGCGTCGCTGGTCTCGGGTCGGCCCTCCCACGCGAACGCGCGGTACAGGCGGGAGTAGATGCCGGCGCGGGCGGACTTCACGGTCTGCTCGGCCTCGGCGCGGGCCTTGCCGAGGGCGGCCAGCTCGTCGAGGACCTCCTGGCGGAGCGCGGTGCGGCGCTCGTACGCGGCCTGGCGGGAGGCACCGAGCAGCACGATGCCCTCGGCGGCCGCGGCCGCGCGGGCGGTCTGGGGGAAGGCTTCGAGCTCGGCGTCGGTGGTGTCGGCGGTGACGACCGTGGGGTGCTTGTCGAGCCACTCGGCGGCGGGCACGAGCGGGCGTCCGGCGGCCTGGTCGAGGCGGTGCTGGTACAGGTACGCGCGGGTGCCGATCAGGCCCGCGTGGTAGCGGGTGGCGTCCTGCTCCTCGATGCCGTAGTGCGTGGCCAGGTCGGGCCAGAAGTCGCCTTGGCGCCGGAGTCCCATGCGGACCAGGTGCTCCGCCTCGTTGTCGACGGTCGCGTTGGTGGCGGTGGCGACGTGGTCCTGGATGATCCGGGGGAAGTCACGGGCGGCGTCGCTGACCTCGATGAGCCAGGGGCGGCGGCCCTCGGGGCCCTTGCGGTCGCGGTGGCACGCGCGGCCGATGTCGAGGCCGGCGGACGCGGAGACGGCGGACCAGTCGAGGTCCTCGGTGCCGGGGACGGGGACCAGGTGGTCGAGCAGGGTCTGGGCGAGCGGGGCGACCTCGTGCGCGAACGCGTTGCCCTCGGCGACGTCGTGGTACGGGCGCTCGTCCACCCCGGAGTCGATGACCCAGTACAGGACCTCGGGCACGCCCTGCCAGTGGCTGGGGGCGAACAGGCTGCCGGGGTAGTAGTCCTCCTCGTTGTCGCGGCGGCGGTAGTCCGAGCAGTGGAAGGACAGTTCTCCGGTGCGGGTGTTCAGCACGATGTGCTGGTAGTGCCCGGCGTTGGCGCCGAGCGGGGTGGCGCCGGCGCCCTTGCGGTCGAGCCACGCGCGGATGGCTTCCTTGTCGGGGACCGGGGGGACGTCGGCTTCGGTGATCTCACGGACGGTCACGGTGGGTGCCTTATGTGTCGTCATGTCAACCAGGTTGACGCCTGATCTGATGTGACGTCAACCTGGTTGACAAGGTTGGCCGGTTACCGCCCGATGGCCGGTTTTACTGCTTCCGCTCCTGCAGCTCCTGCAGCTGCCGGCGGGCCTCGCTGAGCTCGGTCTCGGCGTCCCTGGCGCGGTTCTCCTGCTTGCGGACCTCCTCGTACAGCTCGCCGGTCTTCTTCTCCAGCGCGGCGATCCGGCCGCCGGCGGTCTTGGCGTCCTCGCGGAGCCGCCCGACTTCGGCGCGGAGCTCGTCGGCCACGGACTTGGCGGCCTCGACCCTGGCGTTCGCGTCGACGGTGGCCTGCCGCGCGGCCGCCTGAGCCTCCTCGACCTTGCCGCTCGCCTCGACCACACGGGCGTTGGCGGCCTCGACGTCCTGCAGGGCCTTGGCCTTCACCGCGCTGGCGGCGGCCTTCTCCTGCTCGACGGTCTCCTCCATCTCCTTCACCCGGCGGTCAGCCTCGACGATGGCCTTCCCGGCCTTCTCCTCGGCGTCCGCGACCTCCCGGGCGGCGCGCTCCTGGGCCTCGGTGACCTTCGCCTCGGCGTCGGCGACGGCCTGGGCAACCTGCTCGTCCCGCTGCCGCTCGGCCTCGGCGACGGCGGCGTCCGCCTCCTCCTGGATGCGGGCGACCTCGGCCTCGAACCTGACCTTGGCCTCCTCCAGTTCGCGCATCGCCTCGTCCGCCGCTTCGTCGGCGTCGTCCTTGGCCTGCTCGGCGTTCTTCGCCCGGCGCTCGGCTGCCACCCGGCGGCCGTGCTCGTCGACGAGCTTCTGCTGGGCTTCGGCGATCCGGGCCTCCGCCCGGGTCTCGGCGGCGACGACCTGGGCCTCGGCGGCCTCCGGGTCGGTCATCTGCTCCATGAGCTCGACGTACCGGGGGAGTTCGGTCTCCAGCTTCTTCACGGCGTTGAGGACGGCCTCGCGCACGAGCGTGGCGGTGGCGGCCGCGCCGGTCACCGGGCGGTCGGTGTCCTCCTCCTCCTCGGCGGCCTGGGCGGCGGCCGCGGTGCCGGCGGCGCCCCGGCGCTTCGCCCGGTAGGCGGTCATCGCGTTGTGCTCCGGGTTGTCGCAGTACTTCGGCGCCGGCCCGCGCACCGTGGGGTCCTTCGGCACCCGCGGGCGGTGGCAGTCGGGGAACGCGCACTCCTCGACCGACTGCTCGACGGACTGCTCGGACTGCTGCTGCTCGGTCATCTCCGGTGCTCCTACTCGGCGGTGGGGAGGTCGCTGCGGCGGATGAGGTACTCCGGGTAAACGTGCCAGCCGGTGTCCCGGCCACGGTCGAGCAGCTCGGCGTAGCCGGTGCCCTCGTCGTCGCTGTCCCAGGTGAGGACGGCGTCGGCGACGTCGTCGGGGTGCTCCTCCTCGCGGTACTTCGCCTCGGCGTACGCACGGGCGACCGCGTCGTTCTCGGCCGGGGTGGCGCCGGGGTCCGTGCTGCGGGCGACGAGCCAGACGGTGGGGCGCGGGTTGAGCCAGGCGGCGTACTCCTGGCGGATGTACGCGCGCAGGTCGGCGGCGGGGGAGTGCGGACCGAGGGCCTGCGGGGCGATGGGGCCGGCGGCCGTGCCGTGCTGCTGGTCGTGGGCGGCGAGCTTGAGCGCAGCGCTGAGGACGTCCTGCGTCGCCTTGCCGTCCGCCTCGGGGGCGTCGAGCGTGCTGCGGTCGGCAAGCGCGGCACGGCGTACGAGCCGCTCGCGGAGCGGGAGCTGAGTCATCGTCCGCACGAGCTCCTGGTGCTCCTCGTACAGGTCCGGGGCGGTGTCGTACGCGTCCGGCCGTTCGGTCATCTCGTCCTCCTCGTTCGCCTTCGCGGTCCCCCCAGTCTAATTCATTGCATTGCATTTCGTCAATGCAATGCATAGCTGTGATGCAATGAAATGCAATGAATTGAAGGAGGGTTGAAGATCACCCGGGCCACGGCCCTGCTCGCCACGACGGCCTTGGGCGGTGGCTGCCCACCGGGGCCGGCCACCCGGCGACGACACGCTCCTCGGCCACGACGAGACGTGCACCGACGCGGAGCGACCACACCGGCCGGTCGCCATCGCGGCAGCAGCTGCTCCCTCTCAGCCACGGCCGGCGGTGCGGTCTCCTCACGCGCCCGTCATGCGCGACGGCGGGAGTACGGCGAGCGGCCCAACTCAGGCCGGGCAGACGGCGACCCGTCCGCCACCGGCCCCCCTCCCCTCGCCGCCAGCCGTCTTTCCCAGCCCGAATCACCTGCAGCCGCGCACGCAGCTGGCCACGGAGGATTACGGACCCTGGGCGCCCCCACGGACGGGCCGCGGTCCGCTCGACGGGCCCGGCCCACTCGGCGGGAGGTAACAGTCCGCTCGACGGCGGAGTGTCTGACCTGGGGAAGTTCTAAAAATCCGACCTCAAATGAGGGCCCAAAACGAGAAGTCGGCACCTGCGGTGAACCCGGTCTCGTGGGCAGCAAGTTGGGCGGGAAGGGGAGCTCCCGCGTGCCCCCCGGGGCCGAGGTCCTCCTCGACCGAGGGCGGTCGAGGAGGAGGTAGAACTCGGCTTGTAGGCCCGTCACGTCAGTGCGCGGCAGGCTCGATCTGGCGCGGAAGGCGGCTGGCCCGGAGCTCCTGCAGGTCCGGGATGTGGTTGTACAGCGTGCCGACCGAGACGCCGAGGATGCGGGCGATGCTCGCCACGCTGTTCTCCGGGTTCGGCAGCATGTCGCGGGCGGCGCGGATCAGCTCGGCGTTGACCACGGTCGGGCGACCGCCGGTCTTGCCCCGGGCCCGCGCGGCGGCCAGGCCCTCGTGGGTGCCGGCCACGATGAGCTCGCGGATGAACTCCGCCAGGGCGGCAAACACGTGGAAGATCAGGCGGCCGCCCGGCGTCGTGGTGTCGAGCGCCTCGTGCAGGCTCTGGAAGCCGATGCCTCGCGCCCGCAGCTCGGCCACCATGTTCACCAGGTCCTGCAGGGACCGGCCGTAGCGATCGAGGGACGGCACGACGAGCGTGTCCCCTTCCTGCAGGAAGGCATGGCAGGCTTTGAGCTCGGGACGCTCGGCGTTCTTCCCCGACTTCTTGTCGGCGAAGATGCGACGGCACCCCGCGGCGGTGAGACTGTCAATCTGGCGGTCGAGCAGCTGGCCCTTGGTCGAGACGCGGGCGTATCCGATCCTGATGTTCGTCAGGACGGCCGGAGAGGCTGCGAGCAGATCGTCGGCGGGGTCGTAGAACGTCGTCACCCGCCGATCCTCTCAAAAAAGGGCCTTCGGGGGGTTGTTGAAGGCTCGGGTTTTTGACGGGGTTTTTGACGGCGCGTCGGGGTGATTCGGGCCCTCGACCGGCACCCGTCAGAAAACGATGGTTTTTTGACGTCGAACAAGCCGGGTTCACCGGGGCCGCCAGACCGACAGTGCGCGGCCCTGGCCGCACATCTGGCACAGGCCGTGGGCGTCCGTCGACTGCTGCTCGTGGTGCCAGAGGTCCATCACCAGGCGGGTGAGGATGCGGACGCTCCCGGCGGGCAGCTGCACCGCGTACGGGCTGCCCTCGGGCGTCGCGGTGGGGAGCAGGGCCCCGGCCTGGTCGTCGTCGGCGGGCCGCAGCACGAGCCACCACGAGGTGTGCTCGCCCCCGTCGGCGTCGTGCTCGGGCGCCGCCGAGATGAACGTGGCGAGCAGCTCGCGCAGCGCCCGTCCGAGGGTGGCGACGGTGAACTCGGGGTCGGGGTGGCTGTAGGCATCTGGCATCGGGGCGGGTTCCTTCCGCGCGGGGTCGGCGGCGCGTTGATCGCGCAGCCTTCCCCCTGGCCTACGCCGTCCCGGGCAGTCGTGGAGTGGGCAACTTCGTCCGCTCCCGCCGGGCGGGCAGCGATCTTGATTCCGGTTCCGTCTGGCGGGCGGTACGGTCTGGCGGAATCTGCAGGCCCTTGTACCCGGGGCCGAGGCCACGTCGGGTGGTCGGCCGGCGGATCGGGGTCGGCGGGGTGACGTCCTGGTCCTGGTCGTCGTCGGTGTCGGCGGCGGGGAGGCCGAGGTCGCGGCGGAGTCCGGCCAGGGCCTGGAAGATGGCGTTCGTCGCCGCGGCGGCGGCCGGGTGCGCGCCGCGCAGGGCGAGCGCCGTGGTCTCCATCGCCTCGACCGCTTCCTCGGCCGCGGCCGCGTTCCAGCTCCCCGGAGTGCTGGCGGCGTCGTGCAGCTCGCACGCGGCGTCGGCCAGGGCCTCGGCTCGCTCGGCGACGCCCGGCGCGGCGGTGGTGGGCAGGGGGTTCACGTCCTGATCAACGACGGTCAAGCGGCCGGGGGAACGGTGGGGTCGGTCGGGTAGTCGGGGTGGTGCTTCCACTCGTCGGCCATCGCGTACAGCTCCTGCAGGGCGTGCGCGGCCTTGTCGGTGTCGCCGTTCTGGACGGCGGTGGCGTGGTCCCGGTTGAGGTCGGCGGCCTTGAGCCGGGCGGTCACGTACGCGTCGTGGCCGTGGGGGTGCTGCTCGTCGCGCTGGTCTTCGAGGCGGTCGCGGACGAACTGGTAGATCCGCACGCCGGTCTGCAGGGTCACGGTGCTGGGCTCCTTCGTGGGCTCGTCCGGTCGGGCGCCGGCGGCCGCTCCCCTTATATAGGGGACGGCCCCGGCGGCGGGCAGCATCGGCCGGACGCAGGCCCGCGCCGCCGGGGCGTCCGGCCAGTCTCCCCTACGCCGCGGTGTTGCCCGCGCCGGCGGGCAACAGCTCCTCGTCGAGGTCGCGGTGGACGGCTTGGACGCGGAGCTCGTCGAGGTGGTCCATCTGCGCGGCGGCCTTCGAGGCCAGGACTGGGGCACGGTGGCGACCTCCCCCACATCCGACCGCGACGGTCACCGTGGCGTCGGGGGCGGCCTGGGCGAGCAGTGCGTACGACGCGGTGACGATCGCGGCGAGCGCGGCCTGGGCGCCAGGGGTGCGCATGACGGCCCGCTGGACGCGAGGGTCGCGGGCGTCGAGGTCGCGCAGGGCCGGGTCGAGGTAGGGGTCGGTCAGGTGACGGACGTCGAGGATCAGGGCAGCGCTGGGCCGGGGCTTGGGGTGCCCGTAGCCGAAGCTGACGATGCGTAGCTGGGCCATGCCCCTACGGTCGGGCCAACTCGGTTCCGGCACCAGGTACTTCTACGTGTTGCCCGTTGCCTCTTTCGAGGGGCCGGCCGCGGCGAGATTTCGGGATCACCGTGTGCCGGACAGACGAGACCCCCGACAATGGGGGCCGCGCCGTACGGCGTGCTGGCCACCATCCCCGGGGGGACTCGTGTTGATCAGGCTGTTCGGTCTCAAGCGGACGCTGCAGATCGCGGCCGTCGTCGTCGCCGTGGTGATGCTGAAAGGCTGCTTCGGCGGCTAGGCCAGGCCGAAGTCGTTGGGGCGGCCGCACGCGATGCGGGCGCCGGCCAGCTGCCCGTTGCGGGCGGCGGCGGCCAGGATCTCGTGCAGATGCTCGGGCTCATCGTCGTGGCGGCCGGGGACGTCTCCGCCGAGGAGCAGGACCTGGTGCTCGGCGAGCACGGACTTGACCCACCCGGCCGGCGGGCGGGCGATGGTGCCGTGGAAGAACCGGCCCCCGTCCGGGGTGAGCACGATGAGCTGCAGGTCGCGGCCGTGGGGCTGGAACACGGCGATCCACTCCCCCAGCGGCGGCGCGTCGACCTCGGCCGTGACCAGGTGGAAGCCGTTCTCCAGCAGGGCCTGCATGAAGATATTGCGCGGTTCGGCGCCGTGGGTGCCGGAGTCGGTGAGCGGCGTCATCACCATGCGGGCGACGAGCACGGGGCGGCCGTCCACGGTGCCCGCGGCCATCGTCATGTCGTACCCGTCCTCGGGCTGGACGACGGCGGCCTCGGCCTCGGCGTTCAACGGGATGATCCTCGACGGCGCACAGCGGTCGTGCACGAACCAGATGCCGCCGGCGCCCATCGGGCCCTGTCCCAGCACGACGTTGACCGGCTGGTCGTCGAGCGGCTGCTGGCACTCGATGCACGTGCCCTCGGTGATGCCGCGGGCCTGCAGGGCCATCTGCGGGCCGAGGGCCTGCTCGACCTCCGGGCTCATCCGTACGGCCAGTGTCATGGCCGGCTCCCCTCCGTTGTGCCGATGACCTCGGCATTCGCGTTCTCCGGCCACCGTACCGGCGTGGTCCTGGTGCTCATGCCTGGTTGCGTCGGCGGGCGCGCTTCTCGGCGCGGGCCTTGGCCACGGCGGCCTGCCAACTGATCTCGGAGGACGACCGGACGCGCGGGGCGTCGAGGGCGCGGCGCGCGGCCATCTGTGCCTCGTGGACCTCCTCGGGCTCCCGGGCGGCCCACCGCCGGGTCGGGCTCTGCTCGGCGAACCGTTCGAGGCCCCACCGCCCGGTGAGCTCGCGGCGCTTGGCCTCCTCGGCGGCCTGCTTCGCCTGGGCGGCCAGCTCGGCCTCGGCGGCCAGGCGGGCGGCCTCGCGGCGGCGCTCCTGCTCCCGCAGGTCCTCCAGCCGGTCGAAGTCCGGCGGGGTCTGGACGACGGCGTTGGCGCGGGCCCGGCGGCGCTCCAGCTCGGCCGGGGTCATGTTGTCCCACCGCTCGACGTGGGCGGCGGGCACGACCTCGCGGCGGCGGCCGTAGCCGTGCTGGTCCTTCCGAGAGTTGATGAGCCGCCACAGGCGCCACCCGGCCAGACGACCGAGGTTCTCGGCCCGCCACACGATCTCGCCCCACTCGTTCCGCCGGACGACATTGCTCGTCAGCAGCTCGACGAGCTCGGACTCGGTGGACCGGCGCAGGGCGACCTCGACCGTGTGGTGCAGGTCGTTCCACGCGTCGCCCGTGATTGACCGGCTGAGCTCCTCCGGGGTGCCGGAAGGCAAGAACACCACCCCGTGGCCGAGTTGGACCCTCCACGAGTGCCACACGCGGCGCATAACCCTCCTGGCAACGGCGCTGAGGTCGTCCCCGAACGCCTGGCCAGTCCTCTTTCCAGTCGCCGCCGAAGGCGTCGTCTTTGTCTTTTCCATCCCGTTCGCCGGGGTCAGCCCACTACTACCTGTAGAAGTAAAACCATCTAGTTGTGAGAACCCCCTCGCGTATAGAGGGGACGTTTTGCCATTAGCTCCGAGCACCATGAGCCGGTGGACCCGGGCGGTGATCTCGGCGGCGCGGTCGCGGTCGGCGACGGCGATGCAGCGCAGGTCCGGGGCGGAGCGCTGCTTCGGTACGGCCGGGGCCGTACGGGCGGCCTGGGGCGCCTCTACGGGCTCCCAGCCGGGCCAGGGATCGACGGTGCCCTGGGCGCGCTGCCACTCCGTCCTGATGGCCTGAGCGACGGCGGCGGCCGGGCTGTCGGCCGGGTGCTCCCAACGGGGAGCGGCGGCCAGCTCGGTGACGAGCTGCTGGGTCTCGGGGTTCTCCCCGCGCACGACGAACGGCTCGACGGCCGGGGCCGGCCGCGACGACAGGCGGCCGAACGCGGCGTCCTCGTACGGGTCCTCGGCCTCGGGGAGGTCCCAGACACGCAGCTCCTGCATGAGGTCCTCGGGCAGGTCGGAGGGGATAGCATCGGCGCGCAGGACGAGCGCGTACACCGCGCGGCGGCCCGGGGCCGGCTTCTGGACCTGCTCCGCGAACCCGGCGGCCTTGAGGCCCTTGAGGTCGTCCCAGAACCGGTCCGTGCCGACCTCGTACACGCACGCGTAGCGCTCGGACAGGGCGATGCCCCCGTCCACCTGCGCCGTGCCGTAGCGGCCCTCGACGCGGCCCGTCATGGGGTCGAGGCGCTGGGTGTTTAGGAACTTCGCCAGGCGGAACTTGGTCTCGGGAAGCGTTCCGCGGTACCGCGCAATCTCAGCGATCCGGTACCAGGTGGTGAGTCGGAGCACGGGGGCGCGCAGGACGAGCACAGGGCTGTCCTGGGGCTCTACATCCGTACGCGACACGCCGGGCGCGGCCACGCCGGTGGACACACCGGCATTTGGGCGCACTGGGCTGACACCGCAGCTGTCCGCTACGATGGGGACACCACCTTCTGGGGCCTATAAAGCGACAAAAACGGGACCCTCCGACGGAGGGCCTGCTGGGAAATGAACCGGGAAACCGGCTCTGACCTGGGCTTTTTTAGGTTCTGGGGTGGCCTCCTGTTCTTGGGATCTGAGCGAGCGCCAACTCGGTCAGTCCCGGGTGATGGGATGGGTGGCTGATGTGGGAGTCAGCCGGATGTAGTTGGTTGAGCGATGGGACCTCTCCCGGGGGCGGGATTCGAGGTCCCCCCTAGACGAGCAAGGCCCTGGCTGGGGAGCCAGGGCTTTCTGCTTGTCCGGGGTCGTTCTGCTGCTCCTGCTGCTGGGGAAGCAGCTTGCGGTGCAGCTCGGCGAGAGCCTCCCGGAGCACCTGGGCCCCGGAGACGCCCATCGCCTTGACGAGCTCCTCGTAGTGAACACGAGCCTGCTCGCCGGGCTTGAGCACGACGGTCGCGCGCATGTCCCGACCCCGGTTGAACTCCGTGGTCTTGGGGTGCGGTGCTCCCTGTACTCCTGGCATGGAATGGATCTTACCCATACACAGGGTCACTGTTTCAACATCAAAGGCGTGTCGCCTCGTGTTTTCCCGTCTGCCGGGCGCGAACTTGTGCCGATGCCTCGTCAGGCGGGCGGCTGCTCAGGGGTGGTGTCCCGTCAGGCGGGCAGGCTGTTGAGCCGCTCGACCTTCCTCTGGACGGCTTCGAGGGCGGCGCGTTGACGGCCGGGGACCCGGCGGCGCAGGGCGACGAGCTGCGGGGCCAGGGCGCGGGCCTGGGCGGCGTCACGAATGCGGTCCCACTGGTGGTGGGCGCGGTCGACGGCGCCCTCGACGTCGTGGGCGTCGGGGGCCTGCTGCAGCGTGTCGAGCCGGGTCTGGGCGGCCTGCAGCCACAACAGGCAGGACTGGCCGGGGTCGTGGGCGACCGAGGCGAGATGGGCGCGGACCTCGACCCAGTGGACGGCGGCGAACGTGTCGGCTCCGAACTGCGCGACGGCTCGCTGCTCGGCGGCGGCCGCCATCGAGGCGGCCTCCTGGTGGCGGCCGGCTCGGGACAGGGCCACGATCCGCTCGTGCGGGTCAGCCTCGACGGGCACCACGGCGTCGCTCGGCTGGTAGACCGGCGAGACGGTGCGCTGCGTCCTCGGCGGGGGCGGCGGGAGCTGCACGGGCGCGGCCGGCGCCGCCGGGGCCGGGGCGGGAGTCTGTGGGCCCTGTGCCGGCACGGCGGGGGCCTGGGAGAACACGGGCGGCGGCGGGAGGTGGAACGCCGGGGTGCCTGCGGGCTGCGCGGGCGGCGCCGCGGGGGCCGGGGCCTGCTGCGGCGGTGCGGCGGCCGGGATCGGCGCGGGCGCCGAGGTCTCGGGGGCCGTACGCGCGGGCGGGAGCTGGGTGTTCACCGGGGCCGTGGGCCGCTCGGGGCCGAGGATGAACGCGCCCTCGGTCGTGGCCGCGCGGCGCAGGACCTGGTGGTGCAGCTGGTCGGGCGCGGAGCGCTGGCCAGTGCGCAGGATCTGGGCCAGGGCGTGGGTGTAGGCGGGGTGGGCGATGCGCCGGCGGCCGGGCGGCGGGGCAATGACGCCGTACGTCCGGGCGCCAGGCGGGAAGTCGAGCGGCTCCTCGTGGAGCAGCTGCCAGACCTCGGCGTCGGCGACCAGGTCCACGAAGAGGGTGGTGGTGTCCGGGCGGCGCTGCCGGAGCTCGGAGACGAGCCAGGCCCACGGGATCGCGGTGTACCGGATCGTCGAGGGCGTGGTGCGGGCGAGCGCCAGGTGCACGGCCTGCTGTCGGCGGTCGAGCTGCAGTTGGCCGACGAGCACGACGGTGAGCGGCCCCTCGGTGGCGGCGGCTCCCCGTACTCGAGTAAGGACGGCCTGCGGGTCGACGGGGTCCGCCAGCTCGATGAGCGTGGCGGCCGCGGTGCCCGCGAGCGCGGCCGGCGGCACGGCGGCGAGCATGGGCACCACGCTGTTCGCCTCGGTCAACCTGCCCTTGCCCACGGGTGCGGCCGCCAGTAGCAGCGCGGTCCCTGGTTGCTCTTGCGCCCCGTTGATCTGCACATACGCACCGTAACTCTTGGTCCGGCGGGTGCTGGTCGACTTCATGGGCCCTGTGCGGCGCCTGCCGCATGGGACTTCGTGAGCGGGGTGGTTCCCTCCTCGTCGGGCGGCGCTTGCGCCAGGCGGGGCCGTGCCGGGGGGCAAGGCTCGGCGTAGCCGACCGCGGAGCGGCTTGGCCTTGCGGCCCGGTGCGGGCTCGCCTCCCCTTGGGGGCCCGTCGAGGAGGGGGCCGCACCGCGACCCACCCACCCTTGCCACCCACTCACCTCAAGATCGCAACGCGCCCCCTCCCCCTCCGAGGAGGGCCGGGGGTGCGGGTGGCGGAGCCCCCGCGTGCTCTGACCTTTCCCCATGCACATGGGGAATTCACCCGGGGTGTCTCCCGTAGGAGACAGTTGTCCGAGCAGGTCAGGCGGCTGGAGGCAGTGCGTCGATGGCGGCCTGCCACGGGTAGGCGTCGAGGTTCCCGTGCCGGGGACGGTGCGGGACGAAACCCTCGTCGCCGAGCAGGACGGTGACGCCGGCGTCGCGCAGGATCTCGACACTGCGGGCGACGGCGGGGTGCGCGTGCTGGGCGTTGTTCCAGTGCGGCAACGCCACGATCGGCAGGCCGAGGCCGATCCCCTCGGTGATCAGGCCGAGCGCGAGGGTGTCGCTGATGCCCGCGGCCCACTTGTTCACCGTGTTCGAGGTGAGCGGGGCGACGAGCAGGGCGTCCGGCGCGGGGAGCACGTCGTCCTGGCTGGGGAGCTTGTACTGGTGGCGGACGGGGTGGCCGGTGAGGGATTCGAGGGCCTCGACCTCGCCCTCGGCGTCCTCGCTCGCCCACCGGTACGCGGACGGCGTCAGGATGGTGCAGACGTCCCAACCGGCTTTCTGGGCGGCGCGGATGGGGATTTCGAGGCGTCGCGCGGGCGGTGCCGCGCAGGAGATCAGGTACAGGGTTCGGGTCGTCACCGGGGCAGTCCACAGCGATCAGCGAGCAAGCGCAACCGGCCCTCGGCGGACCCGGCGCCGAGCAGGCGCAGGTTCTCGACCGTGGTCTTCGTGCGGGGCCGGCACTGGACCTCTTCGGGGGCCAGCTCCTCGGCGGCGAGCAGGGTGTCGACCGCTGTCTCGCGCTGCCCGGCCTGCAGTTCGCCGAGGGCGCGGTCGGCGAGCAGGTGCGCCCGGCGCTCCTTGGGCAAGCTGGCGAACGCGGGGGCCGGGATGTCGGCGGCGGCCGCGATGGCGTCGGCGCCTTCGCTGAGCTGGACGTGTGCGGCGACCCGGTAGCACTTGACGTTGGTCGGCCCGAAGCTGGTCCACAGGAGGTTGTCGTCGCGGCCGAGGCGGTCGGCGTGCTCGTCGGCCTGGTCGAGGTGCTCAGGCACCCGGCGGGCGTGGGCTTCGGGGTTGAGGTCGTCGGCCTCGGCGGCGGCCGCGGACGCCATGGCGGCCTTGAGGTAGAGCATCCCCAGCACGCTGAACCCCTCCGGGCCGGCTCGGAGGAGCTCGTCCTGCAGGCGCTGGGCCGAGGCGAGCACGAACTGGGCGGCGGCGTCGGCCTGGCCGTGGTTGGTCATCGCGTCGCACAGGTGCCGGGCGGCGGACGCCATGATTACAGGGTTCTCGCTGCGCTCGGCGGCGGCGACCGCCCGGTGCCCGGCGATGAGCGCCAGCTCGGTGTCGCCCCACTTGATGGCGGCGGCCTCGGTCAACTCCAAGCTGAGGGAGAGCAGCTCGTACGCGGTGAGCTGGTCGTCGCCGCGGTGGTGCTGCGCGGCCCGGGTCGCGTCGACGAGCAGGGCGGGGATCGCGCTGCCCAGCTGGGCGAAGTGACCGGCCTGGAAGCCGGTCCTGGCGTAGGTGAGGGAGCGGCGCAGCTGCTCGACGGGGAGTGGCTCGTCGGACGAGTCGTCGGTCGCGCCCGTGATCACGTCGTGCCGGTGCAGGGCGCGGCGTACGGCGTCGATCTCGCTCTCCTCGACGCACTCGGTGTCGAGGACCTCGGCGATCAGCCGCTCCAGCGTGATGCCGAGACGTAAGGCTGCGAGCCGCATCACGGACAGATTCGGGTCGGCCTGGCGGCGACCGCCCTCCAGCTCCTCGACCCATCGCAGGCTCTTGCCCATGAGGTAGGCGAACTCCTGGCGGGACATGCGCCGGCGGGTGCGCCAGTAGTAGACACGGCGGCCGAACTGGAAGGAGTCCATGGGCTTCCCCGGATGTGAAGCACGACCCACACACATCGTGTGGTCTAACCCCGGTATACCGCCCTTACCGTCCGGATATGGCCAAGTCTCAGACTCCCGTCACCCCAACGTGGGCGGCGCTGCACGTACCTGACGACAACACCCTCGCCCGCCTCCGTGGGGCTGGCACCGGCTCGACCCGGTTCGTCGCGTGCGGCGGCGGCCGGGATGCGGTCGTGATCTCGCCCCTGCAGCGCGGCCTCGCGGCGCTCGACGCCCTGAACCTGCCGGTCGAGGACGGGCACTCGGTGCTCGCCGACCACTCCCGCCAGGAGCTGATCGTGGTGGTGGAGGACGGCTGGGTGCACCTGTGGGAGGGCGTGCCCGGGGTCCGGGTGCTCTCCCTCGGTGCGTGGCTCCTGGTGCCGGCGCCGGGCACCGAGGGCTCGTTCGCCGCGCACTGGCTGAGCTGCCCGGCGCGCGACGTCCCGGCCCTGTGGCGGGACCAGGAGCGCGACCCGCACCTCGGCCTGATGTCCACCCGGGTCGACCCCCGGGCGCTGTACGACGCGCTCGCCACGGTCGACCGGCCCGTGGTCGCCTCGGCGGCGGCGTCATGAGCGGGTACACCGTGCTGTACGACCCGGACGGCCTGCTCGGCGCGGAGCTCCCCCTCGACCGTGAGCCGCACATGGCGCTGGCCAAGGAGGTGCTGGGCTGGGAGGACATGGCCGACGTCGCGTCGGACGACTGCCTGCAGATCGCCCTCCAGCTCACCGCGCACGGGCGGGCCGTCGCCGACGACGTCCGCCGGCTCTCCGCCGACCCGGCCGTTCCCGACGAAGTCCGGGAGCTGGCCGAGGTCGTCCTGCGGGAGGCCGACCGGCGGCTGTCGTCCCCCCGGGTCGGCACGGTGCACTGCGTGCAGCAGCGGGCCCGCATGGTCCGCGCGCTGTACGAACGCCTCGACCGCCTCAACACCGCACGCCCCGCCGCGACCTCGACCTGAGCGGCCCCCGGACCGCCCGTCGCTCCCCCCGTGGCGCGGGCGAACAGAAGCCCTCGGCTGGTGTCCACCCGACCCGGCCGGGGGCTTCTCCATGCCTGTCGTGCTCCTGGTGGCGGGCCGCGCCAGCGGCACACCACCACGGCGGCCGCGCCGCAGACGACAACGTGCAGAACCCTCCGGCCACCTGATTCGACCTCAGCCCACGAAAGCCAGCTCCGACGCTCCCGCACCCGGCCGAGCAGCTGCATGGCCTCCAGCAACCACTCCCCGGTCGCAACCACGCCTCCCCTCTTGAAGGCCACGACGGACCCGCGGCCGCCGACGCCGCCCGGCCGCCCCGGCGGGGCACCGCAGGCCCGCCAGGGCCGAGGAGCTGCCGACCCCTCGCGTAACGCCTCGCCCACCTGCTCGTTGACCTGGGCGGAAGGGAAGTCTCCCGGGCTTCCGCCGCTCGCCGCTGGCGGGCGGGTCTTTCGGGCTGCCCGTACGCCAAACCTCCGAGAGGGGGCGAGCGGCCCCAAAGACCCCGGCGAAGGGCCTGCACCTGATGAGGGTGTGGGCCCTTCGCCGTGTCCGGGCGGAGCGGAGAAGGGGAAAAATCGGGCATCGCGCCCCTGATTAATGGATCTCCATTAAGCTATTCCCTATGGAGAAGACTTCGATCACCGTGATGATCTACGCCTATCAGGCGGGCCGATTGGATCTGCTGAAAAAGCAGCAGGCATTGGAGGAAAAGGCGACGATTGATGCCCTGGTGAACCAGGGAAACACCCGGAAACAGGCCAGGATCATCGTGGCCCGGATGCGGCCCACGGAGTGGCCCAGTCTGGAGACCATCGTCGCCCGCGCGGTCGAGCAGCGCCTGGACGAGCCGGACCTGGCCGGCCCCTGGGAGCCACTGACCGTGGCCGAGGCGGAGCAGCTCGCACTGTCGGGCCGCTGGCCGGGGCCGAGCCTGGGGGTCTCCATGTCCCAGCGGAACTACAGCCTCCCAACAGAGCTGGTCACGCGGCTGCGCACGGCTGCCTGGCGGGTGTCGGAGGGGCCGATGCGGGAGCTGGAGGCGCGCGGCCTGGTCGGCGCCGGCCTCGTGCTGACTGAGGGGCAGAAGCGGGAGCGCGACGCGCTGGCGGAGCGGCTGTACCCCGTGCCGAGGATCGTCCGGGAGGCCCTGGCCCGGTACGGCCCGGCGTCGTCGTCGACTGCTGCAGACGAGTGATGATCGGCGCTTTCATCAATGGAGATCCATTAAGGAAAAGCGCGGACGCGCGCACGCGGTAATAGGGGTCAATTTCGCCACCTGGCCGGTTCTGCGGGAATGTTTGAACGATGGCGGAATTGGGTTTATAGCTGCTACGGTTTTCCCCTCGACGCTCTTTCGGGAGGCATGAGTGAGCACCACCACGGCGACGGCGACGGAGCAGATCCCGTCCAGCCGGACCGAGGCGGACCCGGCCCGGGTCGCCAAGGGCAAGCCCCTGGCCCACATCGCCGGCGTCCCCGTGTACGGCTGGGGGCAGGCTCCGCCGTACCTGCGGACCAAGACACAGCTGGCGGCGGCCCGGCTGAACGTGACCGAGGCTCAGGAGAAGGCTCCGCTGGCGTACATCCGCACGCGTGAGTACGGCGACGTGCCGCTCCACGACCCGGCGGCCGCGGAGAAGATGCGGCCCTTGCCCTCCTCGACCAAGGCCAAGATGGCGGCCCGGCGCACCTGCCCGGAGTGCAACAAGGTCCGCAAGGAGATCCTGCGCGGGCGGCCCTGCTCGGCCTGCCGGGAGCGGGCCGAGAAGGAGCGGCAGCGGCTGCTGGCGCGGACGTGCGCGGGCTGCAGCACGGTGAGGGAGCGTCCGTACCCGAAGGAGCACAGGCGTTGCCAGAGCTGCCGACAGGAGCAGCTGGAGAAGAAGCGGGCGCGTGTCGAGGCGTGGCTCGTCGAGGTGACGGTGTGCGCCGGCGACGGCTGCACGAAGCGGCGCGGGTCCAAGAAGGCGGCGCGGGCCTGGCTCAAGGAGCACCCCTGGCTGCTGCGCGCGGAGCGCACGGACCTCCCTGACTCGATGTGGTGGCCGAACTGGTCGCGTCGGTGCTCGCCGTGCCAGAAGGCGTACGACGCGGAGCAGGAGCGGCGCCAGGCGGAGCTGCAGGAGCGGTACGAGCGGGAGCAGCGGGAGCGCCGGGAGGCCGAGGCGCGGGCGGCCGAGGAGCGCGAGCGGTGGGCCGCGGCCGCGCTCGTCGACCCCGACGTCCTGGTCCTCGACACCGAAACGACCGGGCTCGACGAAGACGCGCGGATCGTCGAGCTGGCCGTGCTCAACTCGCGCGGGGAGGTCCTCCTCGACACGCTGCTGAACCCGGGCGTGCCCGTGCCGGACGACGCGGCGGCCATCCACGGGATCACGACCGAGGCCCTCGTCGGGGCGCCCACGTTCTCCGACGTCCTGGTGCAGCTCACCGGGCTGCTCGACGGCAAGCGGTGCCTGATCTACAACAAGTGGTTCGACGTCGGCCGGCTCCAGCACGAGCTGACCCTGCACTACCTCGACCGCGCCGCGCGGGAGGCGGCCGAGGAGGCGGTGCGCACGGGCACGGTGCCGGAGGACCTGCGGGAGCGGGCGGTCGCCGAGGCCCGGAAGCAGGCGGCGGCCTGGCTCGACGTCATGCAGTTCGAGGACGTGATGATCCCGTACTCGGACTGGGTGGGGGACTGGTCGGAGTACCACGGAAACAACCGGTGGCAGCCGCTCGACGGCGGGCACAGGGCCGCGGGCGACTGCCGCGCGGTGCTGCGGTGCCTGCGGTCGATGGGACGGGCCTACGCGGGCGAATACGCCACGGCGGGCGCCGTGGCCGGCGGCACGAGCGAGGGGACGAACTGATGGTGCAGCTTCGCGTGATGACGGATGACAAAGAGCGCGGTGAGGAGGTCCTGGCGGTGCTGCTGCCGCTGCTCAACGCGTGTACGGCCCTGCGGGCGGGCGAGCCGACCCGGCTCGCGCACCGGGGCGGCGGGCTCCGCGTGGTCCTGGACGTGCAGCTCGCCGGGGCGCCGACCGTGACGGTCGAGCGGGACGACGTCCCCCGGTCGAGTGGTCGGCGGACCCGTGCGGGCGGAGCTCCGGCTCGTCGTCAACGGCGGCGTCTGGAGCTTCCGCCGGGAGGATGACACGGGGTCGTCGAGGGCGTTGTCGTCCTCGACGGCGGGGAGCCTCGATACCGTTCCTCGGTGTGGGGCGTCCCCGTCATATCAGCGGAACGTCACGCGCCCGCCGGAGGCAGACCCGGCGGGCGCGTCTTCGTACAGCCACAACCCCGTTGACGACAAGGGAGATCCGATCGTGGCCAAACCCGACGTTACAGTCCCCCGCCAGCAACCCGTTCCGGACGGCCCGGAGGGCGACGAAGGCGACGTCACAGTGATGGGCTGCCTCAAGGGCGGCTCCACCAAGACGACGACGACGAACTACCTCGCGTTCGTCCGTGCCCAGCGCAGGAAGCGGAAGACCGGCAAGGGCAAGAACCTGCCCGTCAAGGTCCTCGACGCGGACACCGTGAGCCAGACAACCCACTCCTGGTACAAGGAGGCCAAGGACGAAGGGCTCGCCTACCCCCTCGACGTCGAGCGGTACCCGTTCGAGGACCTGGGCGACTATCTGGCGGAGCTGAGGGCCGATGGCTACGACGTGTTCGTGGATGTCGGCGGGGGCAACGTCGCACTGTTCCACAAGGCGCTGCGTCAGGCGGACCGGCTGATCGTGCCGCTGTCGCCGAGCGGTTTCGACACGAAGCGGATCGAGCCGACGTTCCAGGAAGCCGCCACGGTCTTCGAGGAGAACGTCCGCGGCGGCTTCGAGACTCACATCCTGCTGTCGCGGAAGATGAGCGACAAGCAGGCCCGGGAGGCACGGGAGAGGGTCGCGCCGCTGCGTTTCCGCGGCGAGCCTCTGCCCATCCTCGACACGGAGGTTGAGCAGCTGATCGAGTACACGCGGGTGCTGGGCAAGGTGCCGACGAACCTCGACGAGTACACCGAGGTCTGGGACGAGATCATGCGGCGTGAGGCAGCCAAGCGGGCGGCGTTGAAGGTGGCGGCCGGATGACGACGGCAGAGGTAGCCGTACCTACTCAAGCCGGTGAGCTGACCTCCGTCAGCCAGCTCGACGCGTCCGAGGAAGCCGCGGTTCGCCTCCGCCGAGTTCAGCGGGTCTTGAAGAAGCCGCAGCAACTGGCCGGCCTCGACCCGGCCGAGCAGCTGGAGGAGTGCCTCAAGGTGCTGCGGACGGCCGAGGCCAAGCGGGAGGGGACGGTCAAGGAGGCCCAGCTGCGGGCGGGCGCGGTGTTCTTCGACACCGCTGGCCCGTACCTGATGTGGGTGCGGGACAACTCCCTGTACTGCCTGGACGACCCGTCTCGGACGTTCGAGCGCTGGCTGACCATGATCTGGGGCTACAGCCCCAGCCAGTGCTACCTGTTCATGGACGCGGTGCGGGTCCGTATCGCCCTCGGCCTGGCAGGGAGCGACGAGTACGCGTACCGGGGGACGGTGCTCACCACGAAGCACATCCGGGCCCTTGCGCCGGCGGTCAACGCGGAGCTTCCCCCTGCGGAGGTCGAGCAGCTGTGGGCTGAGACCGAGGCCCGCGACGGCAAGGCCACCGAGGAAGGGCTGCGGGAGACATACCGCCAGCTCACGGCCTCCAAGGGGGCTCCAGCCCTCGGCGCGACCGAGACCACCGGCACCACGACGACGGCCACCGAATCGAACGGTTCGTTCGATTCCTCCGACCGGTCGGAGGAATCGAACACATCTCCGGAAGAGGCGGAGCGGCTGGAGCGGTGGGAGGTCAACGAGAAACTGCGCTCGATCCGTGCGGAGCTTGAGGCCCTGCAGGAGCGGTACAGCGAGCTGACGAACGGCGGCCTCGCGCCGCTGGACGCGGCCGACGCCGTGCGGGAGGCCAAGCAGGTACGGGCGCTGGGGCGGTGGTTCACCCAGCACGGCACCGTGCCCGTGGACTCGGTGGTCGACGCGGAGCTCGTCGAGGACTGACCTGCACACAGAGAAGCGCCCGTCCCGGGCTGTCCGGGGCGGGCGCTTCTCTGTGTGCTCAGCGACTGGCAGTGAGCTGGTGGCGCCTGGCGTCGGCCACGATCTCGCCGTGGTCGAACGCGAGGCTGCCGGGCGCGTCCAGCGGGAGCCACTGGATGGCGGCCGCGTCGTCTCCGGCCTGGGCGACGGTGTCCGCGGGGACCGTGACGGCGTAGGCGACACTCACGTACCGGCCGCGCGGGTCTCGGTCGGGGCGGTCGTAGACGCCGATCAGGTCGAGGTCCTCGGCGGCGACACGGACGCCGGTTTCCTCCAGTAGCTCCCGAACGGCAGCGGCTCGGGAGGTCTCTCCCGGGTCGACGTGCCCGCCGGGCAGGGCCAGCTCGCCCTCGTGCGGCGGCCAGCCGCGCCGGATCAGGAGGACGTCGTCGCCGCGCAGGCAGACCACATCAGCGGTGTACCGGATGGTCTCAAGGGTCTCGGTCATCTGCTCATCTCCGATGGTGCGGGGTTCGTCGGGGTGGGGCGGGTCAGCCGAGGCCGGGGAACGGCTCCGGGCCCTTCATCAGGGCGGCGTCCATGACCTGGCCGACGAGCTTGGGGTCGGCCTGGGGCAGTGTCCCCTGCTCCTCGGCCGGGGCCGGCGCCTCGTCGCCGAGGACCTCGCCCGGCTTTCGGGTGTCCGTGATGACGCGCAGGATCAGGCCCATAGGGCTGTTGTGGTCCTCGGGGGTCAGCCGCTCCGTCCATGTCTCCAGCACGCGCAGGGCCAGTTCCTTGCGGAAGTCGGCACCCGTGACGGGGTGTTCCGCGCGGTGGATCAGGTCGGTGAGCATCTGCGCGACGGGCTCGCTCGCCTCGCGGAGCTGGCGGGTGAACTCGGCCTGCTGCCCGTCGAGCCGGGCCTGGAGCTCGCGCAGCTCGGCCGTGAGCTGCTCGGTCCGCTCACGCTCCTGGTCGCGCTGCTGCCGGTAGTCCTCGGCCTGGCCCTCCCACATGACCGCGTTGCTCTCTGCCTCCTCAAGCTGGTACTCCAGCCCGGGGACCTTTCCGGCCTCCTCGACCTTGCCCTCGTAGTACCGGTGCGTGGTGCCGGTGATGACACGGATCACTTCTCGGTCTCCTCGACCTGGGGGTGGGTGTAGCGGACGGGCTTGCCCAACCGGTGGGCGTAGCGGATCTCGGCGCGGGTGCTGTCACCGATGTAGTCACCGACGATGAGAACCTCGTCGGCGGCGCGGATCTTCGCCCGGTGCAGGGCGTCGAGCCGGGGCTTGAGGGCCTCGACGGCGGCCGGGTCGGCCCACAGCGAGTGGGGCGTCTTGAGGTCGCACCCGGGCGCGAGCACGATGCGGCCGGCGGCGGTCTCCTGGGCGTTGACCTCGGCCATCTCCGCCATGAACCGGGTGCTGCCGCACAGGACCACCACCTTCGGCTCCTCGGCGAGCAGGGCGAACACGCGGTCGTCGTACGCCCCGGCCGGCTCCTCGGTGGTGCGCGGGTTGGCCTGCAGGAAGGCGGCCAGTTCCTCGCCCCGCTCGGCGACGAGCCGCTCGGTGTCGGCCTTGATGGTGTTCATGTCCTGCTCGGTGAGGTCCCACGGGGCCGGGTTGCCGTGGGCGGCGTCGAACTGCCGGGCCGCGGCGCGGTGGCACCACTCGCGGACCTGCTCCTCGACGGTCGGCTCGTAGGGCGGCGGCTCCGGGATGAGGCCGGCGGCCTCGGCGGCCGGGACGATGTTGTTGTCCCACTCGCACTCGGCGTACTCGGGATCGGCGGCGTCGGCGATGTACCGGGCGCGGGCGGCGGCGCCGTACCCGGCGGCGTCGAGGGCCCGCTCGTACGCCTCGTGCGGGGTCGGCGGGGGTGTGGTGGTGCTGGTCGCCCACGGGTCGTCAGTGGCCATGCTGGCGGTGCTCCTTGTCGGTGTCGGTGTCGGCAGGGTGGGCGGCCGGGCGACGGTCGAGGGGACGCTCGCGGCGCAGGGCGAAGATGGAGTCCAGCTCGACGAGCCGGACCCTGCCCTCGTACTGCACCGTGAGGTCGCCGTGCTCGATGAGCCGCAGCACCTGGCGGTGCTCGATGCCGAGCAGGCCGGCGGCCACGCGCGGGGTGACGGTCCAGTCCGGGCCGAACGTCGCCTCGTCGGGCTGCTGCTGGTCGCCGTGGTGCTGCGGGCTCATCGCGTTCCCCCTCTTCCTCGCCCGGCCATCCTCACGCGTGGTCACGGCTGCTGTCAGCGGCCTGACCAGGGAGTTCGGGCAGTCCGGCCTTGGTGAGGGCGGCCGGGTCGTACGTGGTCGGGTCGAGCTGGGCTCGGTGCTCGACGGCGGCGGCGAGCGTGAGGCCGTAGGCCAGGGCCTGGGCCTTGGCGTCGCGGTCGATGACGGCGGTCGCCACGGTGGTGGCGCTGTCGAGCCGGGCGAGCGCCAGCTCGTGGTCGCGGGCCTCTCGGGCCTGGCGGGCGGCCCGCCAGTGCCGGGAGGAGACGACGTACACCAGGACCGTGGCGACGAGCCACAGCAGCATCGCCAGGGCCCACGACTCGGTGTAGGCGGCGGGGCCGATGACGGCGAACGCGCCGGACGCGCTGAACGCCACGGCGGTGGTGACGGCGTCGCTGTTGCGGTTCACCGCCGAGACGCACGCGGCGGCGAACGATCCGGCGGCGAGCGCGATCATCAGCGCCATGTTGCCGACGCTGTGGGCGGCGCCCTGCTCGTGCCAGATCCGGGCCAGGATCAGGGCGGTCGAGGTGGTGATGACCGGTACGAGCCGCCCGGAGTAGGCGATCAGCAGGGTGAGGCCGGTGTGCTGGGGCGGGGGCGGCACGGCCGGGAGGTGCTGGCTGTACCAGGCGGGGAGCTGGTCGGGGGGTGTCACTGGGACTCCGTCCGGGGCGTGTCGTCGGGGTCGGTGGTGCTGGTCGTCGGGGCCGGGGCCGGGCCCGCGTCGGTGGCGGGCCCGGACTCGGTGTCCTCGTCGAACAGGCGGAGCTGGTGCCCGCCGTTCATCTCCTCGGAGAACGGCTGGCGCGGTGTCACGGCTGGTCCTGCCGGTGCCAGTAGTCGAGCTGGTAGGCGTGCAGGGTGAGCAGCGGGATGACGGCCTGGCCGGTGGCCCCGTCCTCGACCACCAGGTGGTCGCGGTCGAGCCAGTGGGTCAGGTACAGGACGGCCGGGAGGCCGGACTCGGCGGCCTCGGGGCGGCGGGTCCACACCTGCCCCAGCTCCGCGAGGATCGCCGGGTCGTGCTCGGCGACGGCGGCCTCGACGAGCCGGTACGCGTCCTGCGGCGCCACGCGGTTCCACAGCACGAGTCCGCGGGCGCGGCTCTCCATCCAGCGGTTGGCCTCGGTCTCGCTGCCGAGGACCTGGGCGAGCGTCGTCATGCGAACACCCCCTTCGGGGTGCGCCGGCTGCGCAGCAGCTGCCACCCGGCGTACGTGCCGGAGACGAGCACGGTCACGGCGAACCCCAGGGCGACGGCGGCGTACTTGAGACTGGTCACCACCGACTCGCCGAGCGGCGCCTGCAGCGGGCCCGTGAGGGCCAGGGCGGCCCCGTAGGCGAGCCCGGCGGCCAGGGAGACTCCCTGGACGTCGGACCCGCTCTGCAGGGCCCACAGGGTGCCGAGCAGGGCGGCGAGCAGCGCGATGAGCGCGGTGGTCTGGATGCGTTCCTCGTGCGTCACGGCTGCCTCTCCTTGTCCGGCGTCGGGGTGTACAGGCCGGACGGGGAGTCCGGCGCCTGGATCGCCGAGGCGGCCAGCACGAGCCCGTTGCACAGGTAGACACAGGCGTCGTCGGACCAGATCTCGGCGGCCGCGGTGCGGTTCGGCGCGGAGGCCGGCGGGCACTTCGGGTCGTGGATGCAGCCCTGGCGGGCCTGGGCGAGCGCGAAGGAGCGGGCCGAGGCCGTGAGCTGCTTGTTCTCCGCCTTCGTCAGGCGGCGGTTGCGGACGGTGGACACGACGTCCTCGACGACGCACGCGGCGCCGAGGACGTCGTCCCACAGTCCGCGCAGGGCGCGGAACTTCATCGCTGCTGGCCTCCCAGCAGCCTCTCGACGGTCTCCTCGTCGACCGCGAGGGCCTGGGCGACCTCGGCCTCGGAGTAGCCGCTGGCGGACAGCTCAGCGGCCATCCGCGACCACTCCGCGGCCCGGTCCTCTGGGGCGACGTAGTCCTCGCCGACCGACAGCTCGTCGCCGAGCAGCTCGTCGGGCGTGGGGGAGTCGGCGGTCACTTGGTCCCCCTGGGCGCGCTGGCGGCCTCGTGCCCGTGGATGCGGGCGAGTCCGTTCTGGATGCGGGCCTCGGCCTGCCGTTCGGGGGTGTTGTGCTGGGCGTAGTCCCTCGCGGCCTGCGCCTGCAGGTCCTTGACGGTGTCGCTCATCAGGCCACCGCCTTCGTGACGAGCAGGTCCTCGGGCTCGTAGCCGTGGCCGTTGTCCTCGCGCTCGACGTCGTCCATGACGTCGTCGAGGCCGGCGGCCGGGGAGGGGACGCACTCCGAGCAGTGGATGGTGACCAGCCGACCGCCGATCACGACCTTCACGGCCTTGAAGTCGTCGCAGTTGTCGCAGGTGGGACGGCGGAACCGGCCCACGACCAGCACGCGCTTCGGCGCGGGGGTCGTGTCGGGGTTGATGTGCGTGGTCAG